>CBDVBE010000017.1:0-31037 GCA_965372145.1 uncultured bacterium
CGATAATAAAAAAGCTTTTTTCTACATATACAGTGCCCATAGAAGTAAAGAGAACTGCTAACCAGATGACACACGTCGGGATGATAAATTCATATCGGCCGATTTTAATAAATAGGATGATAAAAATAGTTGCCATGATTTCCAGGGGGATGTCAATTTGAAGAAAAGCTTTGTTGGCGATATGCCTGTAATAGGAAGCAAGCCCCATCTTATGTTTCTGGCCCTGGAAAGCAAATATGATAAGTTTACTGGCTCCGAGAATACAGCAAACAGATACCCACATGATGATCATTGCCCGTTTTGTTTGTGTTGTAAATCCGAATGTGTTGATAACATAGAAATTGATAATACTGCCGACAATTACAACAATACCACTAATCGCGAGCAATGTTCCCGTACTGTAGATAAAATTGGTAAAGATGCCCGCGCCGGTAGCGCGGTCAATAGTGTTCTTAATCGTCGAGAGGTTTTTTAACGCTTTTTGTGGTGAAAGGTGCTCTTCCATACGTTTCTCCTGCAATTAGTGCAAACTAATTAAAATAACAGACATGTTTGTCTCACAAACATAATAATACAAAATTTCAAGAGATTTGTCAACATTTTTTTAGAAAAATATTAAAAATATGCAAGAAATGTGAAAATACTATCTCTAATGTAAATAAACCGTCCCGGATTTGAGACGGTTGTCTCAGTATTGGGACGGTTAAAAGATTGTAAATGGGTTATTTACACGCTAAAGTGGTATGGGGAGTACATTGGCATATTTTTTGCACTCTTATTTGTCCCTTTGGGTTGACTTGTTAAATGCTGAAAACGTTTATAAGATTTTACTTAAAGGTGAAAATAATTGTAGAATTAGCGTTTTAAATTATAGTATATTTGTCTAAGTACTTGTAACGAGTATTTTTGGGGGCTTTAAAAAACTTACCTTGAAGAACTATGCGTTAGTATGTACACACATTAAACACAGCGAGGTGAGGGGAAACCCACCGTACATATTGACCGAATGTCTGTAGTGTTTTATTAATAAGAATTTCCGATGTTTTTACATTTCAAGGAAAGTATTTAATTCTATCTGATACTTCATTTTGAGAGGTTGTATACTATGAGAAAAAGTATTACACGATTTTCGCTTATAGTAGCAGTTACCTGTGTATGCAGTGGTGTAATTGCTCAAACGCATGTCGGAAAATGGAACACAACCAATGCATTTACCCATAAAAAAGGAACCGAACGGGTTAAGGTGCAGGTTACATCTCGAGAAAACGAATACATTGCTGTAACCTATAAATTGCCTGAGGTTGCGTGTAAAACTATTCAAAGCAGAGGTGCTGTAAGAGAGATGGAACAAGTTATACTTAGCGGCGCACCAACCACTGCTCTTGAAGGCGAACCCCGCCTTCCGGTTATTCCTGTCAAAGTTATTATTCCGCAAGGCTATATAATCGATATCGAGAAGATTAAGGTATCTCGCAATAACAAATATGTACTACCCGGGGAACATTATATTGCATATGGAGAAGCAACATTTCCTCTTGTTCCAGGTGTGAAACCCCGAAGAGCGCAGCCAAAGTCTGCTATTTATAACAGCGATCAACCTTTCCCCGGCAAGGCATATGATTTCATCGGCATTCAGAAAAAACATGGTGTTTCAATAGCGTTTATTAATCTGCATCCAATTACCTACTATCCAAAATCTGGCCAGGTGTATAGCTATAATAACATTGCCTGTTTATTACCCTTAAAACTTGCTGCTTCTCCTAAAAAAATAAAAGGATCTGTATTTCCTAAACGATTTAATCATTTCACAATAGGTGTTGATAATCCGAATGCGCTATATAAATATGAAACGGTTCAGCCAAAGATTCGACGCAGGTCGAGGGGCATTTGCGACCCGGCGGATAGCTACCGATATGTTCTAGTTACTTCAGAGGCAATCAGGGATGCAGCCACGGATTATACTGTTCACGATCTTATCGCTCAAAAAGAGGCACGTGGTTTAACCGCTACCATAGTGACGATTGAGGATGTCTATGGAAATTATTCCGGAGTTGATGATGCAGAAAAGCTTCGCAACTTTATTATTGATGCTTATAATAACTGGGAAACGGAATTTGTTCTTCTCGGTGGTGATATAAATATTATTCCACTTCGGTATTTATACGCTGAAGGCACTACTATTCCAAGCGATCTCTATTATCAGTGCCTTGACGGCGATTACAATTCCGATGGTGATGGTTACTGGGGTGAGCCCACCGATGGTCCCGGGGGTACTGATGTGGACCTTATGGCCGAGGTATACATAGGTCGGGCATCTGCCGAGAATCCGACCGAGATGTCCCATTTTGTCTATAAAACACTTGCTTACGAAAACGACGCTGCAGGATCTCCATATCTACGACAGGCGTTAATTACCGGTGAATATCTGGGCTCACAGTTCGGGCCGGGTGAGTTTTCCTATGCCAGGCCGTATATGGATGAAATTCGATTTGGCTCCAGTGCTTCAGGTTATACTACTGTTGGTTTTTCAGCATGTCCTTCCTTTTCTGTCGATACCCTGTATGATTATGACGGAACATGGTCAAAAAGTCATATAACGGACATTATTAATGGTAATAATTACAGTATTATTAATCACCTTGGCCATGCCAACACAGATTATGTGATGAAATTTTATAATGCGGACGCAGATGCTCTTACTAATACAAGTTTCCTTTTCGCCTATTCTCAGGGATGTATTCCCGGTGATTTTTCTGCGGATTGTATTGCTGAACATCTGACAACCTCAAATCGACATGGTATGTATGCGGTGGTGTTTAATTCACGCTATGGCTGGGGCGCATATAACGACAGTCGTGCAACAATGGATGGGCCGAGCCAGCGTTTTGACCGCCAGTTCTGGGATGCATACTTTGGTGAGTATATTTTTAATCTCGGTGCTATTAATGCCGACAGTCATGAAGACAATATATGGGATATTAACGGAACCCATATCCGCTGGTGTTTCTATGAATCGAATCTGCTCGGCGACCCGCAAACACCCCTTCGCGGACAGGTGACCGGACCATCTCTGGCATATTCATCGCATACCTTTTCAGATTCAGCAGGCGGGAACAATGATAAGTTGATAAATCCGGGTGAACAGATTATAATGCGCACCACACTGGTTAATGTCGGCAGTGAGGTAGCGACCGGCGTTACAGCAGATATCACAACAACTGATGCGTATGTTACGATTCAGGATAATACCGCCGCATTTGGTGATATTCCTGGCGCAGGGGCAACCGGGGAGGCGCTTGATGATTATATCATTACAATAAATGCAGGATGTCCCACACCGCATACTGTTACTTTTGATTTGGCAATACAGGACGATGATACCGGTTCCTGGACCTCCGGTTTTACCATTGATGTTTATACTTCGAGTCAGGTTGAGGGGTATGTGACCACTTTTACCGGCAGTAATCCTGTTCAAAATGCAACGGTAGAGTATTCGGGGCCACTTTCGGGATCTGTTCAGACGGATGCTGGTGGATACTATATGTTTGGCGTTATTGATGGCGCCTATGATGTTTTTGTGCGGCATAATGACTATCTGCCGAGCGATACGCAAAGCGTAACTGTTCCTCCGAATCAGACGAATGTAAATTTTACTCTTAAACGGCCGCAAATATCGGTAACTCCATTGGCGATCAGTGATACTGTGTTAGTTGGCGATTCAACAACGGCAAACGCGACAGTCGAAAATAACGGTGATGCTCCATTACATTTTACAATAACATCTGTTGATAATACTGTTTCCCAGGTTGTTCCAGTTGAACAGCTATACGATTCTACCCATTTTATTACAATCCCTAAAGGACAAAAGGATACTCGTATTGGTAAACCCGTTGCTCTGGGGAAAGGCGGGCCGGATAACTTCGGGTATTCATGGAAAGATTCTGATGAACCGGGAGGGCCGCAGTATGTGTGGAATGATATCAGTAGTACCGGTACTTTGCTGACCACAGCTTCCTCCTGTGATGACTGTTATCAACAGCAGACAATACCTTTTTCTTTCCCTTTTTATGAGAATGAATTTACCAGTATATTTGTAAGTTCTAACGGCTATATTACTTTTGGCTCAGGGAGTAGCCAATACAGTAATTATCCATTACCCTCAACCAGCATGCCGCCGAATTTAATTGCCGGTTTTTTTGATGATTTAACCACTTTAGGTGTCGGTGATATTTATTACCAGGATTTTGGTAATAAAGTTATCGTTCAATTTGATAATGTACCGCGACTTGCAGGTGATGCAACTTTGACGTACCAGATTGTGTTGGAAGAATCCGGTGCGATATATTTATATTTCGAGAATGTTACCGGAAACTTGTCAAATGCTACTATCGGTATTCAAAATGTGACACGTGATGATGGGCTTGAGGTTGCTTACAATGCTTCCTATCTAAAAAACAGCCTTGCCGTACAATTTCGATTTACACCGGACTGGTTGCGACCAACCCCGGCTTCCGGTACTATCAATCCCGGTGGGACTGTGCCGGTTTCTGTGACATTAGATGCATCTGAACTCCTTGGTGGAAGTTATTATGGCGCACTTTCTTTTAATCATAACGATCCTGTTGCAGTTAATCCCTATGTGCTGCCGTGTACGTTATATGTCGATGGAATCAGACGCCTGGCTGTTTCACCCGATGTGTACGATTTTGGTAATGTGTGGGTCGGTACGTATGATACGGCAGCGTTTATCCTCACGAATGCAGGTGATGAACCTGTCACCGTCAATGGCATAGCGAGTAATAATCCTGTTTTTATACATGCGACGTCACTGCCGATTATTGTTCCGCCTTTCAGTACACAGACTCTGGAAATTGTCTGTCATCCTTCTACTATAGGAACTGAGAATGGAATTATTACAATTAACAGCGATGCGGAAGATAATCCTATTCTGACAGTAGGTCTTTCCGGAACAGGCACACCGCCGCCTGAGATTGCTGTTGCGCCGGATCATTTTCATGAGACGCTGGATGGTGGGGATTCGACAACACAAGCTCTGACAATTCATAATCCGGGAGGTGATAATTTAAGTTTTGAAATTGGTATAAGTAATATTTCACAGCAAAGCCCTATTTACGGGAATAATTATTCAGGAACTATTAATGTTTTATGGGATTTAACCCATGGGGTAACATCAGATTATACACCAGCTGGAGCCTACTCAGGACTCGCTTTACTTTTAGATAGTCTTCAATTTGAAATCGATACAATACGGGATAGTGTCATTAACGTTAACCTGGCTCTGTATGACATCCTCTTTATAAGTTTGGGCTCGGCATGGAATACTGTGTATAGTCCTGGTGAAGTTTCAGCAATAGAATCGTTTGTGACAGGTGGAGGAGGTTTACTCATTTTAAGTGACAATTCCGCATGCCCGAATGCGAATATAAATCCCGTAACAGAAATCTTTGGTACTACCTGTGGTCTATCGCATAGTATAAGTACAATTACAGATTTGGAGCCTCATTCGATATTTGATAGCACAACGGCCATTTACTTTGCTGCCGGTGGTGAATTGCAGGCATTATCTCCTTCTGTTGTTGTTGCACGGGATATTTCCGGATATAATGCAATCACCATTGCTGAATACGGAGCAGGAACAGCAATAATGTTGGGTGATTTAAATTTTTGGACGAATAGTTATATCTCAAATGATGATAATTATGTGCTTGCACGAAATGTGTTCACATGGCTTGCAGGCGGGACAACGAGGTGGATTAAGGTAAATCCTGTTACAGGAGATGTGTTACCCGGTTCTTCCCTGGGAGTAGATGTATCCTTTAATGCAGAAAATCTGATTAACGGTGATTATTTATGTGACCTTACTGTATTACATAATGCTCCTTCAACACCAAATCATATCTCAATACCCTGTACCTTAACAGTAAATGGTTTTAGAAGTCTTGCAGTTTTTCCACAAAGTTTTGACTTTAACAGTGTCTGGGTGGGAGTAAGTGACAGTGCTGCCGTTACGTTGACAAATGATGGGAATGAAGCGACAACGGTAAGTGCCCTTACCAGCAATAATGCTGAATTTATACACGATGCCACAGGTCCCTTTACTGTACAACCTTTTGAATCGGTTACCTTTAATGCAATATTTGCTCCTGTTGATATGGGTAGTGAATCAGGTATTATTACTATTACCAGTGATGCTGAAGATAATCCGACATTGACTGTAAATCTTACCGGAACGGGAACAACACCACCGGAAATCGCTGTTACTCCCGGCTATTTTCATGAAACATTGGATGCCGGTGATTCAGTGACCGATACATTGCATATTTCCAATACTGGCGGTGATGATCTTGAATTCTCTATCCGTGCAGTGTCTCAAACCACCTTTTTAACTGGTACTATAGATATCCTTACTTGGACACCGTATGGTGATATGGGTGGGGAGTATTTGAATACTCTGAATGCAATCGGTCAATATACATCTGACTATACAATAGATACTTCAATAACATTCGACCCTGTTACCCTCGCAACTGAGCTTGTTGACAAAGAGGTATTTCTGGTGGTAGAGCAGGAGGGCGGAACGATTCCTTCAGGTACGGGTACTGCATTCAGTTCAGAATTAGATTCTTTTCTGATGCGGGGAGGAATTATTATTTACCTTTGCCCAGGCTGGAGTGGTAACACAACACTGTTCCTGAGTGAAGCAGGATTATTAGACCTAACCTATCTGGGGCAGAATTCCAGTAGTTCTCTTTTACTTCTTGAGCCAAACCATCCCTTGTTCCAAGGTGTGGTTGAACCATTATATACGCAAAATGCCACATCGTATTGTACTGTCAATGATAGTTCTACTATTCTTGCTGCCTATAATGGGAATATGGTCATTGCTGAAAAACAGATTCATAGTGGCAGGGTGATAACCCTTGGCCCGGATTTTTTTGAGTATACGGATAACTGGGCTCATATTATTTCCAATGCTGTACAAATGGGTCCAGCACAACCGGTATGGCTGAGTGTAGAAATTGAATCAGGTGTTGTACCTGTTGGCCAGACAATGGATGTGCCGGTAAAAATGACCTCAGAGGGTTTGCCGGGAGGTATGTATAGCGGCATCCTTGAGATTATGCACAATGTACCGGGTCAGAGTGAAATAGCAGTACCATGCACCCTGTCAGTCAACGGCTTTAAACGACTTTCAGTAACTCCTCAGAGTTTTGATTTCGGCAATCTCTGGGCAGGACTCCGTGATTCAACGATTATTACATTGACAAATAATGGAAATGGGGCGACAGCAGTCAGCGATATTTCAATTGATAATGCTGAATTTATCCATGATGCACCGCTGCCTCTTACGGTACCGCCTTTTGAATCAGTTACCTTCAATGCGGTATTCGCACCTGTTGATGTCGGGAGTGAATCAGGTACCATTACTATTACCAGTGACGCAGAGGATAATCCTGTATTAACGGTTTCACTTTCCGGTAATGGAACGGAGCCGCCGGAAATTGCAGTAAGTCCCGAATCATTAAGCGAGCTTGTTGATCCCGGAGATTCAGTCACACGGTCGATAACTATTTCGAATAACGGTGCTGACGATTTGATTTTCTCAGCAAAAGCCAAGGAAGGAGAGGTTAGTTCTATAATACGAAATCCTCGGCTTATACCTGGCCCTGGCAATACGAATAACAATGAGCAGGGAAATGATTGTGTGACCCTGGGTCAAAAAAGTGAAATTCACTCAAAGCCTGATCTGTATCCTGAATTTGCTCCGGCAGCTTCGGATTTGTCAATTTTATTCGCCACCACTTCACTCGGTCAATCAAATGATTTTGTAACGGGTTTAAGAGGACTTACGAATGTATCGACTGTGGATGAACTCAATTGTGGAAGTTCAACACCAAATGTTGACTACATGCTGAATTACGACATAGTTGTGGCCGCATCTAATTCTTCGTGGGCGGATGCTGCGCTGATGGGGAACAATTTAGCCGACTACGTCGATGCGGGTGGAAAGGTGGTGCTTCTTTGTGCTGTCAATTGCTCAGGAGGCGGGTGGACTTTACAGGGAAGGATCATGGAACCACAATATTCGCCTCTTGCCGACACTACGTATGCTGTATCTAGTATAAGCTCCGCATCTTTCGCTGACCATCCAATAACGGAAGGTGTAACGTCTATAACCTCAGGACTTTACGCATATGCACGCACTTTGCAAGGTTCAGGCCAGCCGGTTGGGCTTTTTACGGATGGGTTTCTTATTGGGGCATACAATACCGAAAATGCCGTTGTTGTAGTAAATACTTTTACACAAGACACCTATTGGGGCGGCGACCTGATTCTGATGATGGGAAATATATTTGACTGGTTTATATCGAACGAATGGCTTACCGTTGATCCCGGAGATACAACAATAACACTTCCTCCCGGAGAAAATATTGATCTTCTAGTGACTATGAATTCCGTCGGTCTCATCAGCGACATATACGAGGGAAGAATAGAAATAAATCATAACGATCCGAGCTCACCTGATACACTCCTCGTTCCATGTACATTAACGGTAAACGGATTACGAAGACTAACTGTTTTTCCAGGAAGTTACGATTTTGGCGATCTCTGGACCGGTCTTAGTGATTCAGCTACTATTACTTTAACAAACACTGGAAATGAAGCAACTACGGTTAGTTCAATCACCAGTGATAATGCAGAATTCACACATAATGCCGTTCTACCTTTAACGGTACCGGCATTTGATACTCTTACTTTTGAAGCGATATTTTCTCCTGTCGATACCGGGTCAAAATCAGGCTTACTAACTATCAACAGTGACGCAGCAGACAATCCTGTACTCACGGTTGATGTATATGGCAGGGGAACTGCTCCGCCGCAAATAGCGGTTTCGCCGCAAGGTTTTACAAAACGGCTGCCTGAAGGTGGTGTTACCTTTGACATATTAATAGTAAATAATACCGGTGGCGATGCCCTATCCTATGCGATTTCCGATTCAACCGGGTACTGGCCCATTTGGTTACAACCGTCTCATACTTCCGGAATTGTTCTTCCTGCGGAATTTGATACCATTGATTTTACATTTGATGCTACAACCCTTTCGGAAGGTACGTATAACGCACTATTAATAGTCACTCATAATGTGCCGGGTACAAATCCAGTTGAAATACCGGTGATATTATATGTCGGAGACGCTGTCGCGGGTGTTTCACGAATTAGATATATCGGACCTGCCGCCTCTACTTCCGCTCGTGGTACAATCTATACCATGGAAGAGATTCTGGTCGGCAGTCCGACAAGTGGAAATACGAAGGGAAATAAGTATCAGTTAAAACTTAAATAAAGAAAACAAAATCTAATGAATCTATTTAAAAATAGAGGAGGTCGAAAGACTATGAAACGTATTGTTCAGTTTGTTCTGTTCTGTCTTGTTGTTAATGTGTTTCTGGCATCAGCCGACGAGGTAACCATATATGCAACCCGGTATAAACTGCGGATTTATAATTATTCCGAGGAATCCGGAGCACAGTATGACCCTACGAGTCAGACTGCAGTGCCGATAGGAATGTATTCAAGGCCAAGCGGGTATGACGCGGAGATACTTTGTGATTTCGACCTTTCCGGTATTCCCGCAGGTGCGGCGATAAACAGTGTCGATTTCGGTTATAACGTATCCAGTGTCAGTGGCGGCCCTCATCCGGTTAAAGTTTTTGAAAATACAAGATCCTGGTCAGGCACACCGACCTACAACACCTTTGGGAATACTTCCTGGCCCAGCAGCGATCTCCTCGTCCAGGAAACGGCCTCCGGAACCGGCTGGCATGATTTTACCGGTAACGCAAATATGAAATCACTTGTCGAAGGATGGCTCGCAAGCCCATCATCAAACCGGGGACTTGTTCTTACGGATGTACCCAATTACTGGGGATGGGAAATAGATGTTACCAGGGCTCGGTTTGTTGTTGATTATACACCAATGGGGCCGCCACCGGTAATTACAATCAGTGCGAGTCCCCCGTCAGGAGATGCGCCATTAACAGTTGATTTTACAGCGACCAATACCGGTGGTCCGGTAAACACCTGGTCGTGGGATTTCGGTGACGGCGGCAACAGTAGCACACAAAATCCGACATACATTTATAATACTGCCGGAGTCTATACAGCGACACTGACAGCTACAGGCCCTGGCGGAAGTGACGTTGGAACGGTTGAGATAACAGTGACCGCACCTCCAGTTCCACCGGCAATTACCGTTAGTGCCAGTCCTCAGTCAGGAGAGGCGCCTTTAACCGTTGATTTTACAGCGACCAATACCGGCGGTCCGGTAAATACCTGGTCGTGGGATTTTGGTGACGGCGGCAACAGTAGCACACAAAATCCGACATACATTTATAATACTGCCGGAGTCTATACAGCGACACTGACAGCTACAGGCCCTGGCGGAAGTGACGTTGGAACGGTTGAGATAACAGTGACCGCACCTCCAGTTCCACCGGCAATTACCGTTAGTGCCAGTCCTCAGTCAGGAGAGGCGCCTTTAACCGTTGATTTTACAGCGACCAATACCGGCGGTCCGGTAAATACCTGGTCGTGGGATTTTGGTGACGGCGGCAACAGTAGCACACAAAATCCGACATATGTTTATAATACTGCCGGAGTCTATACAGCGACACTGACAGCAACAGGCCCGGGCGGAAGTGACGTAGGGACAGTTGAGATAACAGTAACGGAACTTCCTGTTCCACCGGTAATTACAGTCAGTGCGAATCCGCAATCAGGAGAAGTACCACTTCAAGTTACTTTTACAGCAACTGTCATAAGCGGCCCGGTAGACACCTGGCACTGGGATTTCGGTGATGGGACAAGCAGTACTGTGCAGAATCCTCCACCGCATATTTATACCACTGCAGGAACGTATACTGCCGTATTAACCGCAACGAATGTTGCAGGCGACGGTACGGATCAGGTGACAATCAATGTTGTGACCGCTACCGCAACCTTAACAATGACTGTTGTAGGCCAGGGTACCACCACACCTTCACTCGGTGATACCACTGTCGAGGAAGGCACCCCGGTACCAATCTCAGCTATACCCGGAGCAGGATACGATTTCATTGAATGGCTGGTTGTGACCGGCAGCGCTGTCATTGATAATCCGGCACAGAGTGCAACGAATGTGACTCTCAGCGATAATGCAGCGATACAGGCACATTTTGCACTTAAAGAATACACATTAACCGTGACTGCCGGCCAGAATGGCTCGACCAATCCCACTGGTGCTGTTGTTGTGATCCATGGTGTACCGGTACCGGTTGTAGCATTGCCTGAGGTGGGGTATAATTTTGCACTCTGGAGCGTAGTAACCGGCAATGCAACCATAGCAAATCCGACAGCAGAAACAACGAATGTTGTTCTGGATAATGGTGATGCGGAAATACTGGCCACCTTTGTAACCGATACCAACTATACACCCTACAGTCAGATGCTCTCAATCACCGGTACCCTGTATGATGAATATGGCAATCCGGTCGGGTATCCTGATCCGGTGGATGTTGACGCGTCAATTCGTCTGGTCACCGAGGAAACCGCAGGTGATACCATGTATACGGAGACATTTTATGCAGGTAATGGGAAGGCAGTTGAGGTTGACAATGGCCTGTTCGTTGCTCGGTTAGGTTCAGGTACTACGGTAAACAATTTACAGGCAGTACTTGCAGCATATGAAAATCTGTTTGTAGAAATAACCGTTGAGAACGGTACCCCTGATGTGCTCCTGCCGCGCACACCATTGACATCAGGCGGATATACCCTTACCGGTCCGCCCACAGCCACCCTGCAATTGAATACCATCCATGGCAGCGGTGATCCGAATGCTTTGAATGTACCGGGAAGAGTAGGAATGTATTATATCGATGATGAAACCGGTGCGACCTATCTGAAGCTCAATACCGGATGGAAGCTGATGGATTAATTACAAAAACGGGAATAATTCTATGTTGCTCCTTCTTCTCTTTTATCTAAAAGCGGGGAAGGAGTTTTTATTACTATTTAAAAAACTCCTCATATAACGCATTGACCGCCTGTTTTTCATCTGATGCATCGATACCAAAGATCATACTGATTTCTGAACTGCCCTGGTTGACTACTTTTATATTTACTTTCGCTCGCGCAAGTGCGGAAGCGGACTGGCCAAGTACGCCAACTTTGTGCAGAAGGCCTTCACCAACGACTGCAACAAGGGCAATACCGAATTCGGTTTTTATTTCATCGGGTTTAAGATTTTCTTCAATAGCACGGAGAATGTTATTGACCGTTTCAGGCCCCAGTTGATTCTGGTCAAGAAGAACTGAGAGGTTATCCACTCCGGATGGGCAATGTTCAAAGGAAAGTTCCATTTCCTCGAAAATAGAGAGGAGTTTACGTCCGAATCCTATTTCCCGGTTCATAAGGAATTTTTGTAAATTGAAACTGCAGAAACGGCCGCCGCTTGCAATACCGATGACATCACGTTCACTGGGGAGCCGTTCAGCAACGATAAGTGTACCTTCGTTTTCGATATTAGTTGTATTACGCAGTCGGATGGGGATTTTTTTATGCATGACAGGACGAACAGCCTCCTCATGGAATACCTTGAAGCCCATGACTGAAAGCTCGCGCATCTCTTTATAGGTCATGGCCGGGATCTGCTCGGGAGAAGTGACATACTTAGGATTAGCACTGAAAATCCCGTCAACATCGGTCCAGTTTTCATATTCGGCCGCGTTAATCGCTTCGGCGCAGAGGGCACCGGTAAAATCAGAGCCACCTCTGCTGAAAGTAGCAATTTCGTTGTTTTTTGTTACCCCGAAAAATCCGGGAAATATAACAACCTGGTTTTCACAGAGTTTCTTCAATTGAGTTAAATTGTCCGCAGTTTCATCTTCACATCGCGCATCACCAAATGTTGGCGTTACAATCAATCCTGCTTGTTCGGGAGATATATATTCTGCTTTTACCCCTTTTATTTTTAGAAATTCTGCAAACAGGCGCGCGTTCATTTCTTCACCAGAGGCTGCAATGGCATCACGGTGTTTTGCCGGATTTGCTTTATCTGTTGCAAGTCGCTCGTCTAATATGGAGCATATGCCGGATATGGTGTCGAGACCAACTCCAAGCGGTTGATATATATCAAAATAACGCTTTTTAACCATGTTGACTTCTTTAGTTACACCCGTATTACTGATTGATTTTTTACTGATATCGAGAAGAAGATCAGTAACTTTCGTATTCACACCCGGTGCTTTTCCCGGTGCGGAAAGAATGATACATTTACGCTGAGTATTCTGTTGAAGAATATTAAAAATCTGTTCAATTTTTTCCTTGGATGCAACAGATGTGCCGCCAAATTTACAGACTATATATCCCATAATTACTCCGGTTTTCTTGGTTTTTAGAAGCTATACCAGGTTTTTAAGAAAAAGTGTTCGTGAGAGTAGCTATAATATAATATTGAAATTGACTTTTTAAGATAAAAAAAATGTGAAAAATGAAAAAAGTTTGGTTATATTAATACCATTGTGGAGCCATAAGAGCCCATGGGGGGCAACATTCAATTTCGTCATTATGCACACGTGGCGAGATTAAAGGTGGTAACACATTCCCCTGCGTCGCAGGGATCCCGACCTTTCAATTATGCATTGATAATGGGAGATATACCTCTCCAGGGCTGGGACAATCTAACTCACAATCACTAAATTGCACCCATTATGACTGCACGTTCCTTTCTAAATGATCGCTATAATGATGACGATTCGCTCGCCTTTTACCTTAACAAAATAAGCAAACACAAAACACTGAATTCCTCTGAAGAGGCAAGGATTGCACGGCGTATCCGTAAGGGTGACCACGGTGCGCTTGAAGAACTTGTGCAGTGCAATCTTCGTTTTGTCGTTAGTGTGTCCAGAAATTATCAAAATCAGGGATTACCGCTCTGTGATCTCATTAACGAGGGCAACCTCGGCCTTATCCGTGCGGCCAAACGCTTTGACGAAAAGAAAAATTTTAAATTTATTTCCTATGCAGTCTGGTGGATAAGGCAGGCTATTCTGCAGGCTCTTGCCGAACAGTCGCGTATTATTAAATTGCCGCTTAACCGGGTAGGAACCATTCATAAGATCGGTAAGATGCAGAATAAATTGGAGCAGAAATACCGCAGAATACCCAATTCTGAAGAGATCGCTCAGGAACTTGATATTGATGTAAAAGAGGTCCTTGAGACGATAAAAATCGGCAATAGCCATATGTCACTTGATGCTCCCCTGCGTCACGGGCAGGAAGAAGATTCCAGACTGATGGATGTTCTCCAGGATAAAAATCAGGAGCGTCCGGATGAAGGGGCCGTGAAGCTCTCACTCCACAATGAAATTGAGAATGTTCTCAGTAAACTGTCTGATCGTGAAAGAAGAGTGGTTAAACTCTATTTTGGTATCGATGAAGAAACTGCACATACATTAGAGGAAATCGGGATTCACTTTGATCTGACCCGTGAACGTGTTCGTCAGATTAAAGAAAAAGCTATCAAACGACTCAAACATGCGGCAAATTCATCACGGCTGAGGGCCTTTGCTGTATAACAGTATGTTAAGCAGAGGGGCATGAAAATGACCATTCTGCTTCTACATAATGTTATCAAGGGGCTTGCGTACTTGCCCACGGGGATAACAACCGTAATAATGTATTAGATGCCGATAAAAAAACGGGGACTCACTGAGTCCCCGTTTTTGCTATAAAAAGATTATTTATTGTATTCTATTTGGTCAGCCCGAAGACCGATAACAGTTTTTCTGCTAATTTGTCGATTATTTCCGGGGAGTTGTAAAAGCCATCGGCAATCTTTTTACGGACTTCAGCAACCTTTTCTTCTCTGATTTCCGGTTCAGCGTTAACCTGGGTGGATACAATATCAATATTAGCCCTGGTTTCACTTAAACGTTGTGCATTTGAAGAAAAAGTAATGCTGTCAGGTTTGAGGGATGCCTTCAGTCTCTCTTTATCGATCTTTTTGGCACTCTCAACCTTTTTAATCTCAGATGCAACTTTTCCACTAATTGGGTCTATTCTCATTCCCAATCACCACCTTTCATCTCCTACTATAGGTAATCGGCATTTTTAATAAAAACTTTAGTAAAAAAATATAAATATTTTATTAAAAAAACTCTATATATATCAATGCGTTACCCGACAAGGTTAATCATATCGAACATTGGCAGGTACATGGCGATCAAGATACCACCAATGACAATACCGAGAATAACGATCATTATCGGTTCAAGCACAGAAGTCAGGGCATCAACTGCTGCATCAACCTCTTCTTCATAAAAAACGGAAATTTTTTCAAGCATACTGGAGATATCACCTGTACGTTCTCCGACAGCTATCATATGGATAACCATCGGGGGAAACAGGCCGGTATCTCCAAGAGGGCCTGCGATTGACTGGCCGCCGGTTATTTTCTCGATAGTAGTAAAAATACCCTTTTCCAGGACTTTATTACCTGCTGTTTTCGCTGTGATTGAAAGCGCATTCAGAATACTTATTCCGCTGTTGAGCAGAGTTGACAGGGTCTGTGAAAATCGGCTGATTGCACTTTTTCGCAACAGATCACCAAGAATAGGGACTTTCAGCATAAATGCATCTATAGCATAGGCACCTTTGGCTGTTTTATAATACCGATTGAGAAAAATAATTACTGCAACAATACCAATAATCAGAGCCATGAAGTATTTCTGCAGGAAATTTGATATAGCCATGACAATGAGTGTCGGAGTCGGCAGTTCCCCGCCCAGATCGACAAACATTTCCGCAAATCTGGGTACAACAAAGGTAAGGAGCAAAGCCGTAGCACCTACTGCCACGATACAGAGAATAACCGGATAAGTGAGTGCACCTTTTACCTTTCTTACAAGGGCATTGGCTTTTTCCAGATATTCGGCGAGTCGAACCAGCACACCGTCGAGATTTCCGGATTGTTCTCCCGCGGCAACCATGTTGCAGTAAAGCTGGTTAAAAATCTTTGAGTGTTTTCCAAGGGCCTCTGCGAGTGTACTACCGCCTTGAATATCGAGCGATACCTGCCGTATTGCACCGGCCAGTAATTTATTTTCCGTTTGTGTAGAAAGGATATCCATACATTGAACAAGAGGAAGTCCGGCTGAGGTCATGGCTGCAAATTGGCGGGTAAAACGGCTCATATCGACCAGTTTCACCGTCTGACCAATATTTAATGAGAATTCAGTTGGTTTTTTCCGCATTGAAAGCGCACGGATTTTTTTCTTTCTCAGAAGACTGATTGCTTCATTGCGGTTACTCGCCTGAATTTCACCTTTCACTTCCTTATTTGAAGTGGTTACTCCCTTATAGATGAATTTCGCCATGTATACATCTCCATTGAGAAATAGTTAGAGCAGAAGTTTCTCCAACGCTTCTTCGTTAGGGCTTCTATTCAGAGCATCCTTTTTTGTTATTTGATGTTGCGTATACAACCGGGCAAGGTCGGCATTGAGCGTCTGCATGCCAAACTGCTGTCCTATTTCAATAATACCCTGCAATTGATGTACTTTATCATCACGTATCATGGAGCGGACTGCATCAGTAGCGATCATGACTTCACAAGCAACAACCCGTCCGCCGCTGATACGAGGCAGCAGCGTTTGACTGATAACACCCTCAAGCACCATGGAAAGCTGGGCACGGATGGTTGATTTCTGATCTGAAGGAAATACGTCAATAATTCGGTTAATTGATTTTGCTGCAGAATTAGTATGCAGTGTCGCAAGGGTTAAATGGCCTGTTTCCGCAATAGTAAGTGCTGACGAAATTGTTTCCAGATCACGCATCTCACCGATAAGTACGATGTCCGGGTCCTGCCTCAGTGCAACACGAAGTGCATTGGTAAAACTGTCTGTATCATGATGCACCTCACGTTGGTTGACGATGCATTTTTTATGATGGTGTACAAACTCGATTGGATCCTCTACGGTCAGAATGTGTCCTTCACGCTCGGAATTGAGTTTATCTATCATAGATGCCAGAGTGGTTGATTTCCCGCTGCCAGTGGGTCCGGTAACAAGGATCAGGCCATTGGGTTTTGCCGTCAATTTTCCCAAAATATCCGGGAGGCCAAGCTGGTCAATAGTATTGATAACGGCAGGAATCTGCCGCAGTGCACAGGTGGTACACCCACGCTGGAGAAAAACATTTGCCCTGAAACGTCCGAGATCTTTCACTCCGAAAGAGAAATCGACCTCTTTTTTTTGCTCAAATATTTTTCGCTGCTGCTCCGTCATGATGTTATATGCCAGTCGCTGTGTCTGTTCCGGAGAAAGTTTCTCGGAAGCAAATGGTTTTAACTCGCCATCAACACGAAACAGAGGCGGCGAGCCTGCGGTGATGTGCAGGTCAGAAGCACGAAGCTCGAGCGATTTTTTTAGGAGTTCCTGTATTATTACCATAGTATATAAAAATTAACTCCTGCATAAAAGAAAGGAAATGTATTTCACTAAAGAGTTTACATACCTTATCAATTATATCATACAAATTGGTCTATGTGAATTTTTTTTAAATCTTCATATTTCAGACCTTTACCGATTGAACCTTGTCAGATAAGGGAATAATTTATATTTTATTAAGTCTATATACAAATATATACTAACCCAGATAAGCTGGATAAGTACCTTTACGAAATAATTTTCTGCCACATGTGCCCTTCAGGGTAAAAAAGTGCAGAAAATTATTTCTAAGGTACTAATGTGTAGACGCTTTACAAAGAGACAGTGTGTGTTGATAAGTTGCTGGCTTTAATATGATTAGAGAGGAATGCTATGGGTAAGTACGGACGCTTCTCCGAAGACGGCCTTGAATACATCATCACCAGACCGGACACTCCTCAGGCATGGCTCAACTATTCAATTAACGGAAGATACCATGCGTTGATTACAAATACCGGTGGCGGATTCAGTTATTTCATCTCTCCATTGAATGGTCGAATTCTCAGAAGACGCTATAATGCACTTCCTGAAGACAGGCCGGGGCGATACCTCTATATCCGGGATAATAACACAGGAGAATATTATTCCCCAACATGGCAGCCGACACTGACAGAGCTTGAAGAATATGAATGCCGCCATGGCCGTGGCTACACAAAAATATCTTCTCAATATAAAGGACTCAAGCATGCGGTAACCTTCTTTGTACCTAAAGATGCTGATATTGAAATATGGCGATACACGATTGAAAATGTTGGTGATGACAGAGAACTTTCTCTTTTCCCCTATGTTGAGTTTGTTCCCGGCGATGCTTTGGATGACCTTATTGAGCAGCCTAATAATGCCCATTTTAAGGAAGCTCACTATAATGAAAAAGCGAACGCTATTATCGCAGAAAATAAAATTGGTATCTCCTATCTTCCTGAGGATGAGCAGGAAAAGGATGACGGCTGCTGGGGCAAAGTTGCTTTTATCACCAGTACCCTTCCCATCGTAGGATGGGACGTAAACCGTGAAAAATTTATGGGCTCTGTGTATCGCTCTGAAGAAAATCCTTTGACAATTATTAATGGTAAGCTAACTAATTCTAATTGTAATTCCGGTCACTTCTGCGGTGCATTGCAGCATAACCTTACCCTTAAAGCAGGTGAGAAAATCGAATTCTGCATTGTTGTCGGTATTGCGGACCGTCTGGATAAAGCTTATGAAACTCAAATCCCCGCTCTCATGCAGGAATGGTCCTCCCTTGAGCGGGTCGATAAAGGCTTTGATGAAGTTGGTAAGTATTATGATGACCTGTATTCAAAAGTAACCGTTGATACGCCGGAGCCTAAAATTAACCGTTCTATTAACGTGTGGAACAAGATTCAGCTTGAAACAACGTTCCGGTGTTCACGTGACGCTTCGCGGTATCACCTTGGTCTTTCATACGGTGTCGGTTATCGTGATGCCGCTCAGGACCTTCTTGGTTTTATCATGTTCGAACCTGAAGGATCGAAAGGATTGATCAAGGAGCTTTTTGCTCATATGTTTGCCAATGGATATGTTTATCACCATTACTACCGTGCTCAGAATGAAGGGCATATTTTTACGAACCATTCGGATGACCCTCTCTGGATGGCTATTGCTCTTGCATACTATATTCGTGAGACTGCTGACTATGATCTTCTTTCTGAAGTTGTTCCCTATCGAAGTATCAATGAAGTTCCCACAAAGGTGATCGATAATGTCAGGCATTGTGCAAACGGTTTTAACGACAGTGTCGTACCGTGTTGGGATGATATCCCTGCTTATGTAAAATCAAAAAAGAAAGGTACTGTCCTTGAACATCTGTTTGTGGGTATGGACAAGGTCTGGAAATGTCGTTCCGAAAGAGATATTCCACTGATGCTTGGCGGTGACTGGAATGATGACCTTAATGAGTGCGGCACTGAAGGGAAGGGTGAATCAATGATGGTAGCAGAGCAGCTTGCCGTGGCCATCAAATATGTCATTGAAATGTATGAATATGCACCTGAGGATTCACCTATTAAGGAATACGCAGATAAAATTGAAGAATACAGGAACATCTACGAAACATTAAAGAATGCACTTAATACATATTGCTGGGATGGCGCCTGGTACCACCGTTTTACTTGCGACAGCGGCCGCGTTGAAGGTTCAAAGGAGAATGAACAGGGCGCAATCTATCTAAATTCACAGACCTGGGCCGTTATCGGTGAGGTTGCAGAAGGTGAACATGCTGCACAGTGCCTTGATTCAGTACTTGGGCATCTGGACACAAAATGTGGCCCGGTTCTCTGTGGCCCCCATTATATACGATCGGATATATCGATTGGTGCGGCGACTCGTGAAGCTCCCGGTAAAAAGGAGAATGCCTCAATTTTCAATCATCCGGTCACCTGGTTTATTCAGGCAAATACCATTCTTGGCCGTGGTAATATCGCCTATGATCAGTATTTTAAGACGTTACCCGAGAATCTTTCCGAAGATCAGGACCACTTTGTTGTTGAACCGTATGTGTATCCGGAGTATACTACCGGCCCGGCGCATGAAGAATTCGGCAGAGCAGGTCACTCCTGGCTTACCGGTACGGCTCCCTGGATGTTTTTTAGTGGTGTGGAGTTTATTCTCGGCATTAAACCGTGGTATGACGGCCTTATTATCAATCCATGTATACCGGATACCTGGGATGAATTTACCGCAACCAGAAAATTCAGAGGCGCTACCTATAAGATAACGGTAAAAAATCCGGATCATGTTGAGTATGGAGTTAAACAGGTAACTGTTGACGGACAGGTTGTTGAGGGCAATAAGGTCGCGGTATTTGGCGATGGCAAAGAACATACTGTTGAAGTAATTATGGGAGCCTGAAATTTTTAGTATAGCATAACTTAAATAGACAATTATTGTATATTTTAAACCAGGAAAAGCCTTAATTTTTCCTGGTTTTTCTTTTATAAACGGGGAATTAAACAAAAGGAATCGTATGGATAGTGCACAATTTGAGCAGCTCATTGGAAAGTATAAAGACAAACTTATCGACCTCAGCAAGAGAAAGATTTTTCTCGTATCCCATCTTGTCAATGGCTGGCTGTTACAGGATGACAGGCTGATTGAATCGAACGCATCGCTTTTTTCTGAAATTGCTGCTGAAAGTATCGAGCAATTGTTAGCATCGGATGGTATCAGGGAGTACCCATACCCGGTTGCTATTGATTTCAGTAAAGCTGTTTCATTGTACCTGAATGCATCCCTGCCGCAGGAAGAAAGGATTCAGACAGCGTATCTGATGTCCCGGATAAATTTCATGGGAACTGACGGCATACGGGGAAAGGTAGTTCTTGAAAACAAAGAAAAATTTATCAGCGCGTTACTTAACGATAATGCTTTTACTCCTGAACTTGTCGAGACAACTTCATACTCTTTCGCGAAGGTCCTTCTTGAACAAGGGGTGTTGCAGGAGAATGATACTGTTGTCATAGGCAATGATGGCAGAGATAAAGCTTATGACTGGCGGTTGAATACTGCTGTAATCGACGGTGTTAATCGTGCGAAACTACACGTGCTTGACTTGGGAGTGGTGCCAACACCACTGGTGCCATATAAAATGTTGCAGAAGGGATACCGCGGAGCCGCAATGCTTACTGCAAGCCATAATCCATCAAATCAGAATGGAATTAAGTTTTTTGTCGATGGGAAAAAACTCCTGCCCGAAGGTGCATTCGGTGATTATGTGCTTTCTGCATATATGTTTAATTATTGTATGCTGGAATCGCTGCCTGAAAAAAATGGCACTGTTACAACTGCGGAAAATGTGGTGGAGGAAGGTGCGCACTTTGTCCTTTCCGTACTTCCCGAAAATATGCCGGAGATTCTTTCCGATACGCACCTTGTTCTGGATACTGCGAACGGCGCCTTTACTGAGATAAGTAAGAAGGTTTTTGAAACATTGCAGGTAACCTATACTAGCGTTAATGAAGAACCTACCGGCGCAAATATTAATAGAAGCTGTGGTGTTGCGGAAATTGAAGGCACTGAACTTTTTGAAGGGACTTCGTATGAGAGCCATATTTCCTTTGTAAAGGAGCTGTTTGATCGTGGCCGTGCATTGGGGCCGGGAAAAGTGTGGGGCATTGCACTTGACGGTGACGGGGATCGCGGTTTCCTCCTTTACTATGATAAAGGTAGAGACTGTATCCATGTTATCGATGGTGATAAGTGCGGATATATTCTTTCGGAATATTTCATTAAAGCGAGAGGTATCGATCCGAAGAAATACTGGTTTATCTCTACTATTGAATCAGACATCATGACTGCTTCCAGCGCAGAAAAGACACTTGGGCTGAATAAAAAAGTGGTCAGTGTCGGGGATAAGTGGATAGGCAATTTTGAAGAGGGAGAACTCCTTGTCGGGCTTGAGGTTTCCGGGCACCTTATTTTTCCAATCACCTTTACCAATGAAGCGGGGGAGGAAGTGTCTCTACTTTCCGGGGTTGGGTTATTAACCGGTCTGATGTCCCTTGCAGCAATTAAAGGCCTCGACCTTTCTCCGGAAAGAATTGTTGAACCCTTTGAGCCAGGCGTATCGAAAACCTTTTATGTTTTCTTTGTTGACAAAACAAAATTCTACCGGAACAGCAGTGTGTGGATCTCAGACAGTGAATTGGTGAAAAAAGAAGTACAACGCTTGAAAGATGAAAATACATTACCGGCAGACCTGGAACTCGTTTTCGAGGATAAAGAGGACCCCAATGTACTGTATATAAATATGATTAATTCTAATGGCATTCAGGGATGCATCTTCATGCGAAACTCAGGTACCGAGGATAAGACTGCAACCTATGTGAAAGGCAAGAGTAATATCAGGGATGCTTTATTTGAGCTCGGACAGAAGGTTCAGGATAATCATACCGCCCTGATGAAAAATGAGAAAAGAGTTGAATATACTTATGAAACCTTTATCATGAAGATTCTGAATGAAAAGTTTGAAGTTTCTTTCAGCGAAATAAAGGAGGCTCTTGAAAAAGATACCGGGACAACAGTTAGTGAAAGTGATTTGTTCAGTGTTGTGTATGGGTTGAAAAAAGAAGGAAGGATTGTTTTAGAGGATCAGGTATTGAAGTTATTGTAATACTTTTATTGTCTAAAAAATTCTGCTTTTCCTTTGTGTCTTTGAGCCTTCGTGGCTGAGTGTTTATCTGTATTTGTTATTCTACTCTCACCGAAGCAAACGTATCAATCCGCTCATTAGGTTCTAACGTGATAAGTCCAAGTTCCGGGCAGTTAAAGGCATTAGCCCCTGCAGTAACCGGCTCGATGGCAATGGCGGTGCTATCGTCGGGAGAAAAGATTTGTACGTATTTGAAAAATTTGGTGTCCTGAAAGAGGGTGATTTTTCGGTTACCCTTAGTCAGATAAATAAATCCATCAGAAGGAGCCGTGACAGCATTATCAATAACAAGGGTGGTGATATCTTTCCCATCTGAAAAGTCGAAAGAAGATCCCTTGCACTCCAGAACGCGCCTGGTAGGGATATGAATATCATCTGTTTCAAGGTAATGCGTTGCATCCATTTTTAAAATAGCCTGGTCAATGGATCCGTCAAAGGTGAAATAGGGATGCCAGCCGAAAGTAAGGGGGGCGGTTTGAGAGCCGGAATTGATAATTTCAAAGCGAACATCGAATTCCCGGGCTTTAAGTACATAGGTCACAGCTAACGTTACATCAAATGGGTAGCCTTTCATTTGTTCCCTGGTAAGGGCATATTGCAGGGTAACTGAGCAGGCATCCTCAGCACACTCTTCTGAAATAATATCGAATTTTTTATTATATACGTACCCGTGTATGGCAAGATTTTCATTTGGTTCATTTATATCAACTGTATAGGGAATTTCATTGTAAGTATATGCACCATCGGGAATGGCGTCATTAAAAGGGAAAAGAATTCTTCCGCGAAAAAGGGGATTATCAAGTATCTCGTCATCAGAATCACAATAGAGGATATTACTAACACTATCATTGAATAACAGGTATAGTTTATTTACCGTCGCACCTTTATCCGGAATGATTTCCGCATACTCACCATTGGATTCATTTTTGAGTATAAGAAAATCTATTCCATTTCTAATTTCTTTAAGAATTTTAAAACTCATCTATTTTTGATCCTTTGCAGGATGTAATGTCTTGCTAGTTGATAAATCCGTTAATACCAATTGATATTGCCGGACCAATGAGATTACCACGAGGGTGTTGTAATACACGCTGCTCTTTAGAAAATTGGATGGGACCTGCTTCAATCTGGAAACCGGTGTGAACATACTTTTTAAGAAATGGCAGTATAAAGGGCATTTTTAATATAAGTGATGCGCTCGTCGTTGCAGGAATTGTGGATTGAAATGTTTCGTTTGCGCCTACATCCAGATATTTGAGACTGGAGCCATCCCTGTTTTCAAGTCTCAGCATTGCATAGAAGGAGCTGTTGTCCGGATTGCCATAGGCAATATCTGCCCCAAGATTCCTGGGTAACGAATAACGAATCTCTTTATTTTTAGGTGTAATAGCCATATTGCCCCAGAGGGTGGCAGAGAATTTCTTAAAGGTAATTTTATATGAAGCTTTCCCCCCAAAGGTTAAACGGGCTGCATTGGAAATAGTATCCTGTCTCAGTATATTTTTCTCACTGCCCCATTCGAACGTTTCCCAGAGCGGTTTTTCACAGTAATGTAACCAGACACGCGCCTGAACGGGAAAGAATAATGTGTCGTCATACTGTATTGATGAGTGAAGCGTAGCGACATCGTACTTTTTCGCATGATAGTCAATCTGTTTAGTATCATTCCAGAAAGTATAATCACGTGTCTTAGGTATAAAATGCCATCCTGTGTTAATATTGACGGTAATGGTGGGTATTTGAATATAATCGACATCCAGTGAGCCGCCGACACGGTAATTTCCGAATACATTGCCGGAGAGTGTCCATTTAAAAAGTTCAGGAATAGAACCATATACCGTTGCATTAAGGCGTGTTGAGGGTGAAAGGCGTGAATCTTTATGATGGCTCAATTGAGCTGAAATACCTTTACGCAGTTGACGCTGCCAGGTGATATCCCAACTTTCATCGGTATATTCAATAAAATTAACATGATCATAAAAGTCTTTATGGTAGTCAAAGATGAAATCAATAAATAATTTACTCTTTGGGAGTGAAAATATTAGTGAAGGGGCAAGCAGATACCCGCTGCTGAAAACAGGTGAAAAATAATAGGGCGTAGCTCCCCAATGTTTGTAACTCGTTGTTTTCAAACTTGTTGCAGTGATTGGACCCGAGAGCACATACCCACCGGCAAATTCATACGCCAGCCCCTGTTTGTCAAAAGACATTTTATTACCGGTTTTCTCCTCATATGATTTCCATAATCCATCATAGCGGTCTGAATAATGGTCTAAGTATCGATAACCGAAATAGAGATCCAGCGGAGAATGAGGAAATGAGGCAGCTGTTGCAAATGTGGTGAAATGATCGCGGTTCTCCTGTTCCATTCCTTCAAAGGCATTAAGCATCAACTCCCCTGTTTCACCACCTATCGATGCAGCAACCTCTAAATGGAACAGTGAATCTGATTTTTTAAGAGAATCCAGTTTTATTTCATACAGCGGTTTAAATTTAGTCAGCGACGAAAACGGGAATTGATCCAGAGGATTACCATATATGATGGAATACATATTGAGAGATTGATCAGGATACTCCTGATTAATAAGAATTGTGTTAAATCCATCAATATGAACAGGAATATAGGTGTCGTTTTCACCTGAAACCGGCAGGAAAAAAAGTGCACAGGTAAGTGTTATGCAATACATGTTTTTCAGAAGTTGTGATTTTTTATAACACATTGGGTTAGCCCGATTAATTCATAAACTTTCTTGAAAAGGTATTAATTTCAATTATATCAACAGGTGTTAAATTAAGTGCTAAATGTATTCGTTGTTATGTTTTTTTATTCCTTAGTTAAAATCATGGCAATCATATTTAATCCTGAATAATCATGGTTAAAAAATGACTCCTACAGTAAAAGAAATATTTCCTGTTATAAAGGGTTCCGGTGATGAAAACATCAAGTTGCCATACAAGGGAACTGATAATTGAATCCGGTGGATTTTGTATATTGGTTCGATACCGCCGATAATGCCGAATTCATTTTCAGATTCTCGAAGTATGTGAAACAGCTTTTTAAATTTAAAATCTCCTTCAGAAATCATTATATTTGAGAGACCAATTCGTGGACGAAGGATGAATGTATTTTTTATAAGAGGAATATCGTATGAAACTGAAAGTGCCATATGTGCAATATTAAGATTTTCTATTACTTTGTTAAATGTCGCAGTCTTTTCGTTCCCCTCCATATCCATTTCCCCACCCTCAATACTGAACCGAACGAGCATTCGGGGAAAATAGGTCGGGAAATCAATATGTATACCACCGGTGAAGTATGATTTCCAGATATATCCACCATGTTTGATTGGATAATGAAAGGTGGTACTGAGGTGAGGAGCGATCTTGATCGATTCTTCAGATGGTGCCTTTAGAGTTGTTGAATCTGTTTGTTCCTGTGAATATAATGCTGTAATACCCAGGATTACCGAGATAAAAGTGAACAAAAATTGGCGAAAATACGACTGTAAATAACAGGGAGAGGAGTTAAACACACCTCTGACCATATACATATTTTTAGGTTTTAAAACGGTTTTCATAGTATTTTTTCTAAGTTACGACTGGAGTATCGATTAATAAAAATATACTTTTCATTACATTACGTGTAAAAGAATGTCAAAATTTTCACTTATTCGGCACCTAAGGTTGACAGCGGATATAAAAATGATTATTATATATAGTATAACTGCTTATTATATCACTATATAAAAAAACATCCTTTTATTGAAAGGTAAAAAATATGAGGCACACAATTGGGGGGTTAACCATACTTGTTCTTGTCGGTATCTGTTCTCTGGTACATTCAGCCGTTCTATTTGAGGACAATTTTGATACGAAAGATAACTGGGTCGTTGCTACGGGCACTCCTACAGAAACTGTGGCAAATGGCTGGTATACGGTGCAGAGTGGCGCAGGTCTAACATTCTTAAGACACGATGCAACATACAGTACTTTTACATATACTGTCAAAATGAAAGTGGAGTCTGCAAATTCTCAGGGGTGTGGGGTCCTTTTCTGTCTGCAAAATAATCTTGCGAGTTATATGCTTTATATTGCGGCAAATAAGACGTATGGAATCGGTAGATGGGAAGTCAGCGGTTCTTCGGTTTCATTAGTTCCAATATATGCTGACTGGAACTCTTACATTACCGATGCCGATAACGTTTTACAGGTAAGTAAATCAGGTAGTGAAATCAGTTTTTTCATAAACGGTTACTTTGTTAAGAAAATAACAGACAGTAATATTGCAGAAGGTGCAATTGGATTATATGTTGGTGCAGGTGAGAAAGCTTCATTTGATTATTCATGTGTTACTGATGATTTAAAAGAGGAAGTCGCTACCACCTGGTTTTCAGATGATTTTGAAGACAATAATCTGGATGGATGGCGAATGATGAAAGGTGACGGCACCTATAAAGCTGAAAATGGCGTGTTAAAAATCGCACCCATTGATTCAACATTTATTTTATATACAAATGGAAGTTTTAAGGACATGCCCTGTACTACTACGATAACGTACAAAAGTGGTAATACAAGTTCGCGATATGGGATAATGTTTTTAGATTTTAAACCTGGTCAAGCAATTAAGGCATATTGTTATTTTATTAACGCTAATAGAAAATATGCGGTTTTTTCTATGGGTAATTCATTCATTCTTCAAGCTAATTCAAACATTAATGGCACAACAGATACGTTTATTATTACCAGGGATTACGAATTTATTGTAAATGGTACTGTTCTTGATGATTCGACTTTCACACAAGGAATGGATTTCAATGCAGTAGGATTATATGTAGATGCCGGTCTATCTGTTGAGGTTGATAACTTCAGTGCCGGTGTCTATGACACTAATGTGTCTGTTAAATACAATCCGTATGAAGGAATATATACCCATGCCAAGCCCAGTTATATATTAGGCGGTTCAGGTATTATTTATGATACCCGTGGAAGGAGAGTTGCCACATTCGAGAATGGATATAAGGATAAACTTAGGAACTTAAGCTCAGGTCCTTATTTAATTGTCATACCAAATGGCGGCAAGAGTCATGTTATCCACCGGGCCGTAATCAATAATCGGTAAAAGTATATAATTGGCAGAAAATAACGAGTCTGGAATGAAAAAAGGCTTCGACTATGTCGAAGCCTTTCTTGCTATCAGCTTTATAGATCAACTTATACTTTTGACATGGTTTTCAGGCATTTCATGCAGATCTTAACCTTCCTTTTGGTACCATTAAGAATCATTTTGATAGTTCGAAGATTGGGATAAAAAATCCTATTATTCACATTATGCGCATGTGAAATAGATCTGCCTGCTACGGGATGTTTGCCACAGATTTCGCATGTTTTAGCCATATTGTTCTCCGGAAATTACCTCAGATACACTTGAAAGACGAATTAATATATATATTTCATTGTCAAATAATCAAGGTTAAAATCATTCATTTGGATTCATGGAAATGATAGAAGGATTAAAAACGGTATACAATAATGTATTAAGACCACTTGCCCGTTTACTGGCCCGATTGGGGATACACCCAAATATCCTGACGATTTCCGGTGTGCTATTGTTTGGGGTTGGTGGATGGCTGACTGTACATGGTTTCTGGAGGTGGGCGCTGCTTGTTATAACCACAGGTGCCTTTATGGATGGCCTTGACGGGGTGGTCGCACGTGAAGCCGGCAAACGAAGCACCTTCGGGGCGGTACTTGATTCTACCTGTGATCGTTTTACAGAAATAATCTGGCTTGGCAGTTTAACAATATATTATGTCAGAAACCCCATTTTTAATGGCCTCTGTGTATATCTTGCATTCGCTGTTATTACCGGTTCCATTATGGTCAGTTATGTTAAAGCCAGAGCTGAAGGTGCTGGTATCGCATGCAACAAAGGCCTGCTGCAACGTCCGGAAAGACTTATAATTCTGGCAATATTTCAGTTTCTCGGGCCTGAGTTTATGCCATGGGGGCTTGGAATAGTGGCGGGTTTAGCCTATCTTACTGTAATGCAAAGAATTTTTATAGTGTGGCGAAATTTTAAAAAGGGAAAGTAATAATTATTGAGACAAAACTATCAATTGTCGATTATCATTTTGCATCCCTAATTTTGCATTGACTACATTCTATCCGGAATTTCTATCCCCAATAATCCCAGCAGCAGTTCAAATTCTTTCAGGCAGAGGTGTGAAAGGGCAAGCCATGAGCCCTGCTTTTCCTTATTCTCTTCCCGCAGGATATGGCAATCTTTATAGAATCTGTTGAATTCTTGTGCGAGATTGTAGGCAAAATCACAGAGATAATTGGGGGCATAGCTCTCTGCCGCGTTGACAAGAACGTCCGGGAGCTTGCTTAACATGAGCATCAGTTTGCGTTCGATATCGGTGGGTGGGAGAATGGTGCTTTCAGAAATATTTTGCTCAGCAGTTTTTCTCAGAATCGATTTAATACGTACCGCAGTATACAGGAGATAGGGACCGGTTTTCCCTTCGAACCGGGTAAATTTATCAATATCGAAAACATAGTTTGACAGACGGTGATTCATCAGATCGGCAAATTTCAGTGCGGCGATACTTACTTTCCGGGCAATTGCGATATGTTCCTCTTTGTTAAAATCCTGGGCGATACCCGCTTCCGCCATTCGTTCTTCCGCTTTCTGTGTCACCTGCTCAATGAGATCGATAAGTTTCATGATGCCGCCGGCACGGGTTTTGAACGGCTTGCCATCCGTGCCGTTGACCGTACCGAAGCCAATATGCTCAAGTACCACAGTTGGTTTTACGATACCGGTTTTACGGACAGCACGGAAGACCTGTTCAAAGTGTAAACTCTGCCGCTGGTCCACAACATAGAGAACCATATCTGCATGGAATGTCTTTATCCGATAGTCAACAGTTGCAATATCAGATGTCGCATAGAGAAATCCACCGCCTGATTTTACCAGCATTACCGGTGGTATTTCTTTTGTATCCTGCTCATCATCAACGGGTATGATTAAAGCACCTTCACTGACTGTTGTATGGCCTTCTGATTTTAGTTGTTCGACAATGATACCCATATGCTCAGTATAAAAACTTTCACCCAGCCAGTGGTCAAATGTTATGCCGAGATTGTCAAAATCTTTTTTCAGTGATTGCATAGAGAGATTTACGAAATGTTTCCACAGTGCAACATACCCCCGCCGGCCCTGCTGCAGCTCATCGGTAGCGGCAACCGCTTCGGCCATCAGTGTTTCATCATCTTTGCATTTCTTACTGGCAACAGGATACATCTCTTCAAGATCATCGATTGTCAATGGCGGTTTTTCAGGATACGGTCCGCCCAAAGCGGAATCAAAATAGATAAGATTCGGCTTCCGTTCTTTCAGCTCGCAGATGAGCATTCCTATCTGTGTACCCCAGTCGCCTACATGGTTGTCACTGATTACTGTATTTCCCAGGAAAGAAAACAGCCTCTGGAGCGAATCACCAATAATAGCAGAACGGAGATGGCCGACATGCATAGGCTTTGCAATATTCGGCGAACCGAAATCTATTACAATGGTATGGGGTTCTTCTGCCTTCTCGCATCCCAGGCGGGGATTACCGGTTAATGAATTTATATAGATTGCTATAAATGTATCTTTGACAGAAATATTAATAAACCCCGGTCCGGCGATAGTAAGATTGTCGAGTATCGGGTTATTCTCAAGACTGGAAATAATCTCCTGCGCAATCTCGCGGGGATTCTTCTTTGCCGCTTTGGCTATAGCCAGTGCACCGTTACATTGAAACTGCCCAAGGTCAGGACGCTGCGATTCAACAACCAGTCCGAATTTCCGCTCATAACCGCACTGCTCAAAGGTATCCGAAAATATATCTACCAGTTTTGCTTTTAACGAACTCATAATGGATTAATTTGGTTTATGATATGAGACAATGCTATTAATTTCTAAAATAAATCAGGACGAGAACAGGCTGGCAGATATAAATATTGTAGCCGTTCACGGCTTGAAATTGGAAATTGGGGGAAAAATATAAAACGTAGCCGTTCACGGCTTGAAACATCAAAAAACTGGATTGTTATTTCATTCTGAACAGTAAGGATGTTCAATCCCGATTGAAAACATCGGGATTGTTTCTATTGTAGTTTTTGTAGTTTCCGGCCTAAAACATGCCGGAATGACTTCAAAAAACCAGTTTTCGGACAGGCCCTAAATAGTATAAAAGCACGAATGCCAAATTTCCAATTTCCCCTTCGACAAGCTCAGGACTTCGCAATTTCAGCGTTCTGTGAACGCTTAC
>CBDVBE010000018.1:0-30840 GCA_965372145.1 uncultured bacterium
TGAGTGTCTTTCGTCAACGCATTCTTAAGACCTGAACTTTTCATCACGACAAAGCTAAAACAATCAGTAAATGCCCACTCATGATCATTGTACTTAAGAAACATTGCCTTTGTCTTGTGGAAAAAATCCTGTTCCATCCATTCCATACGACATGCTTTCGATGACATTATACCGTCAAAAAGATTAGATATAATATGTCCATATCCTCGTGCCTTAAGTAGCGTTGCCGTTTCGTCGATAATGTAGTCAGTTGTTATTAGATAACCGCCGTCCTTTACCGTCTTGTGGATTATTGAACTAGCCTTTCTATGTTTAACATCTTTTTCCACCAGAAATGCAAATAACCCGCTTGTGTCTAAAAACACATTATTGGCCATAAATTATTTTATCCATTTCTTGATTGCTTAAATTCTCTTTTTTCCCAGCCGCAATGCCGTCAAGCTGAAGAAATGGATCATCATTATCAACCACATCGTCTTTGATGGGTTCTAAACGAATAACGGGACGTCCACGGTAGGTCATTATCATTCTTTTACCCTGCTTCGACCACCGGATAATCTTTTCAGCATTCTTCCTGAATTCAAGTACTGAAATCGCTTTCATATTTCACATCCTTTTTATAGGCATAGAATAATTAACTTTAACTTTATGTTGAATATAATATAAAGGTGGGATAATTTCAACCAATATGCGAAAATAACGTTAAATTCGAGTTGCTTCAGTCAATTCCAAATTTGTTGTTATGCTAATACTTTCATTTCTCATACAAAAACTCAAGCGCAATATCAGCACCATTCTTCAAAATATTTGACACCGTTTCGACTTTCTGTAGTGATTTCCGTCTAGCCAAAGGACTTGCATTCAATATCTTTACCTTACCTGAATAGATTTTTTATTGCATATATAGGTAGCGTTTGAATTTTATCATATTTTGTAAAGTTTTCCTGCGAAATTCTAATACCTATAGGAAGTTTTCTTTCTTTAAGAAATAAGAACATACTCTGCATTTGCCCGGTTGTTCCTGCTTTCACTTCTATAGGAATAATATTTTCTCCTTTTTGAATAACGTAGTCCACCTCAGCATTGCTTGATTTTGCCTCCCTGTGCCAGTAAAACAGATGGGGGTGTAAATGGGGTGGTGAATTCCGGATAATTTCCATTCCAACAAAGACTTCGGCCATACTGCCTTTGTTAATCAATTTTAATGGTTCCATTACAATAAGTTCAGAAATATTCAGTCCTAACATTCTCTGATGAATACCTGTGTCGAAAGGGATAACTTTGAATTTCCTGGTATTCATTTCAGCTCCTAATGGAATTCCACTTGAAGATGAATGAAAAACTTTATATACCAAACCTGCCTGGCAAAGCAATTCCAAAGATTCTTTATAATCCCGGCCGGAATGATTAGGAGAAATTGTTGAATATTTAAACTTGCCTCCTGCCTGTAAGGAGGTTGATTGGAAGGTCTCCTGCAGTTTTAAAACCGGTGATCGCTTTTTATATTTGGCAAAATCATCTTTTAACGTTGTTAATAACTCCTCAAGAATTATCTGGCATTGCGGAATGTCTGTACCGGATGTATACGCATTAAGAACTGCGGGCATCCCTCCAAGAATCTGGTAAATTTGTAATTTTTCCAAAAGTTTTTGGTGAAGCGTATCATCAACCGGATTTTCAACTGACGATTTGTCAATTATTTTAAGAAGTGGATCACCTCCGGTGGCCATGAGAAATTCGGCAAAAGAAAGGGGATAAAGAAAAAGTGATGATATTCTACCTACACCGAAAGAAGGTATGTCCTGTATTGTAAATTCCAGTAATGAACCGGTTGCTATAAGATGTAATTCAGGCATCTTTTCATAAAAGAACCGCAGTGAACGCAGGGCGTCCGGACAGGCCTGAACTTCGTCAAAAAACAAAAGGGTTTCGGAAGGATTAATACTGGTTCCATAATAGGCTGATAATTTTTCACATATTAAAACAGGATTCAAAGAAGCCTTAAAAAAATTATGTACCTGCTTATCTTCCTCAAAATTAACTTCCAGAAAAGAGGGAAAAGTTTTGCCCAGCTTTCTAATACAGTAGGTTTTTCCAACCTGACGCGCGCCACGGATGAGCATGACTTTCCTGTTTGGGTCATTTACCCATTCAATTAGATAAGAATCAATAATTCGTTTCATTTAAATACTCTGGCTGCAAATAGGAAAGTCTAATTTGACTACTTGTTGTATAAAACACAAGCCAAAATAGGTATTTGTGTGCAAAAAGGCAAGCCAATGTTTAGAAAAGCCTTTTTTTCAATTAGAAAATCCAAGAAAATTCTTTTATTGCAGGATAACGCTACGGTTGAGTTTCAGTACGACTACATACTACACAAACCCACAAACCGTTAACCGGTTTGTTGGAATATTCCTGTAAGGCCTTTTTTATCTGTTATCCTCATATAAATATAATCGTTTAAAAAAAGCGTCTCATCAATTAAATAAATATTAAACGATTTATAAATGGGATGAAGAAAAAATGTTAATTTATTATTTTAACTCCGGGGTGAAATTAATGATTGGTTATAAAATTCCCTCCGTTACTTACATTATTTGTTCCATCTCATAAATATAGTAAATCTCTCCTCACTGTGACGACCGTCACAGACATATCTCGATTCCTGTTATATCTTTTGATATATACTGTTCAAATGTACAGTATGTGTCATTAGCTATCGCAGGAACATATCATGTTGCAGAATTGCTCTCAAGGGGACAGATTTTACCGTCCCCGCAATCCTGAGTCTTCTCCATTTTTTCAGCTCGTTGATAAATATTTCGATGAGTTCGAGGAGGTGTATGCCCGACGATATGAGAAGCACTATGGTTTCTGGAGACCTGTAATTCGCTCCTCTATTGATAAATTTCTTAAGTGCGGCGACCTTAAAGAAGGTTTCGCACGGGTAAAATGTGAGAAGTGCGGGAAAAATCTTTTCATCGCATTCAGTTGCAGGCAGCGATGCTGTTGTCCCTCTTGTCATCAGAAGCGTACATTGCTTCTTGCGTATCACCTCGGAGAAGATGTTCTTGCGGAGGTATCACATCGGCAGTTCGTATTTACAATCCCTAAAAGACTCCGTATTTATTTCAGGTATGACAGAAAACTTCTTGGTAAACTTGCAAAAGCGGCCTGGGAAACGGTCAGAGATGTTTTTATTGAAGAAGTTGGTTGTGAAGACGTTATACCTGCTATGATCGCAGGTATACAGAGTTTTGGTGATCTCATAAATTTTCACCCGCACACTCACGGAATCGTTCCAGAGGGCGTTTTTCTGGAATCGGGTACGTTTATCAAGGTTGACCGTATACCTGTAGAACGGTTTCTAAAAAAGTGGGAAGGTAAAGTGTTCGAGTTCCTTCTCAAAGAGGAGAAGATTACTCAGGATGTTATAGACAACATGAGGAGCTGGAAGCACTCAGGCTTTAGTGTAGACAATAGTGTCCAAATTCAGAATGATGATAAAAAAGGTATGCAGCGCTTAATTGAATATATTTCACGGTGTCCCTTCAGCCTTTCCCGGTTAATAAAGTTGACCGAAGAAGGCAAAGTTTTGTACAGAGCGGTAAAGCCATCATGTCTACCTTTTCCGATACTCGGAAACGGGAATCTCAAAGCAGGCGCAAAGAGGAATTTTGAGGTATTTGACCCATTGGATTTTTTGGCAGAAGTTACTCAGCATATCCCGAACAAAGGTGAACACCAGATTCGTTACTATGGTTTCTATTCCAACAAACAACGAGGAATGAGAAATAAAAAAGCGGAAAAAGGAGAGTTGCCCGAAGAACAGAAAATTAAGAAAAAGTGCTCGCCCACCTGGGCTATGTTAATTAAGATGGTCTACGAGGTTGACCCTTTGAAATGCCCACGTTGCGGTGAGGAAATGAAGATAGTTTCTTTTATCGAAGCAAAACACCAGTCGAATGTAATTAAAAGAATCCTCAAGCATTGTGGTTTATGGAAAGACAACATCCCCCGACCGCCACCGAAAACGGATAAGCCTCGTCAAATAGAATATGACGAGACACACTACGATTACACTTTCTTCGAGAATGTTTGCGCCTGAAAAAGGCCCGGAGCGAGCTATGTTCTAAACACCTTTTTTCCAGAATTTTTACTTGTCGCTTCCGTAAAATTCTCGGGTTTTGCCCAAAGACCTGTTGCAATTTTTCCCAGATTTTGACACAGAGTGCTTTTTTCTTGATTCTCGGAAGTTCCCCTTTTATATTAAGTCCAGAAATCAAATTGCTTATCAGCCATACTCTTTAGGAATTTTTTGATCAATACTATGGTAAGGGTGTATTGAATCATAGTGCGGCAGGAACGGTTTTATGTAGCGAATGAGTTTTTACATCCTACAGGGTAGGAAAATAATCATAAATCACTTATTAGAAATGAATCTGATCCTCTTTCCAACTGCAATTTTGGACCGTGTTCGGAATAACCAACAATGGTGTCAGGAATATCTAACACATAAAATACTAATCCATTCATTTCTTTTTACTTTACCATATTCCGCCTGAATCCCCCCCCCTGGTGTAACCTATTCAGTAAAACGAACTCTACATGGGGGATTTTAAAACAGGCATACTAATTGCATCACTCTTAAATGAAATGAATTGATGGCTGTATAAAGCATTTGGTATATTACATGGTCACATCAAGTACACACATCTACAGGAGAATATACATGCTCTTTAGAGTATCTGTTATTTCACTTTTTACACTCCTAATTTTTTCTCAGCCCGCTCCCTGCCAGGAATCTGGCAGTAGTGCCGCAAATAAAACAACAACCAATATCACCTTAAAGAATGGTACAAAATTTTACGGAGAGATAATCTCGGAAGACAGTTTATATATGGTTTTGGATGTTAAAGGAAATAATATCCGCATAATGAAGACACTCATCACCACAAGGAATGATGGTGAGGAAAAAAGTACGAAGAGTGTACCACAAGGTATGCAAACACATATTGTCTGCACCAATGGATCCAGCTACACAGGAAAAGTGATCTCCGAAGACAATTTACAGATATCACTTATTGTGAATGACAAATCGATCTCTATTCAGAAATCTTCAATTATCAAACGTAAGACCGAGCGTAATCTATTTGCAGATACCGCAGAACCAATGAAAGCAGTTCACACTGCACAATCTCCAAAAGTATACATGGCTTCTCCAACAATCCCGAAAAGTACAAAGCCGGCACTTTCACCGGGCGACTACTCTCTTGTAAAGCAACATGGCCTTTTACCGACACATTCCTCTCCACCGCCGGAAAATGACGGAAAAAAACAGCTTGCAATAGGCGGTTTACTTATGGCATTAAGTGTGACAAATATAGGGTATATAGCAATAAGATTCCCAATTGACTGGAACGCGGGAAGAAGGAATCAAAATTATAGTGCGTCTGCTCTAATCGGTCTTGGGTCTTTTATTTCCGGTATAATAATGTTAGTCAAAGGCGGGCGATATCGTACAGAATACAGAGAGTGGAAGCAATCAAAAAGTCAGTAACTATTTTTTATTATTCGAATTATTTACTAATCAAAGGATGGTAGTAATGACAAAGTCACTAATAGTAATATTTTTCTCGCTACTCCTTATCTTTGGATGCGGGGGAGAAAAGACGGCATTGATCTATTATAACAAAATTCCTGAATTTACCTCTATACCCGATATGGCACGGGTTGTTGTACTTCGTATTGATAAATTCCACGATCCTGCAAACCTTTATATTGATTCAAATTTTGTTACTCAGACTCTCGGTAAAACAATCGTATCTTTTGCAGTAACACCAGGGGTTCACCATATTATTGGAAGTACCTGGTACAAGAAAAGTGTTCGGATGGACTTTAAACCGGGGAGGGTATATTACCTGGCATACCTTCTCATCTGGCAGGGGTTAGCAGCACGGGGGAACAGGGTATTTCCTCTCACCCAAAAGGAAGCTTTCGAATCAATATCAACGAGTGAGGTTGCTTATCAATATGCAGAATATGATAACAATGTGTCGTCTGATGATATAAATGGTGAAGAAGTAGGAGCAGAAGAGTTCAGGAAAGAATTGAAAGACCATGAAGAATGGGCCAGGGAAAATCCGGTAGATGCCAGATTAGAACGGGAATACGAGGGGTATTAACGCAAACTCCTGTATTGCTGATGTATTGTAAAATGGATACATACTTATGAACTACCAAAATTTACCAAAAAAACATGTATAAAACCGGAGAAATAGTGAAAATAAAATACGTTTTATTTCTTCTTGCATTAGTCTCTGCTTCACATGCCGAAATCCAGAAAATTACTATAGCCGTAAATGATTTCCGCGCTGAAGGGATCATGGAATCGGATGCGAGAATAATTACGGACCGACTGAGAATTGAATTATTAAAAACCGGCATATTTAAAGTCCTTGAGCGTAGTGAAATGAAAGCCATCCTTATGGAACAGGATTTTCAGCGTTCTGACTGTAGTTCCGAAGAGTGTATTATTGAGGTGGGGCAACTATTAGGTGTGTCACATATGATTGCCGGTAGTATCGGAAAGTTAGGCCAGTTATATACCATTCAATTACGGTTAATAGATGTCAGCACCAGTGAAATGGTGCATACTGCGACGTCAGAATGCAGATGTCCTATTGAGGAGGTGTTATCAAGGACAACAAAAGAGATTGCTGCAAAAATAGCACGCATTGTTAAATTTTCCCGATATGGCGGTCTCGCGGTAACAACCACCCCCTCAAGTGCAAACCTTTTTATAAACAGTAAGAAAACAGGTGTTACTCCCTATCATAACGAGATGCTTGAACCCGGGACCTATCGGATAAGAATAGACAAATCAACCTACAACGGCCTTAAGGATACAGTGACCGTTAACAAAGGGAAGATAGTAGAATGCACCTACAACCTTTTTCACACGCAGGCATTTATTGATTCAGTTAATGAAACGAAAAGATCAGCTCTTGCGACAAAAAATCGAAAGATTGAAGAAGATAAAAAACAACAGGAAATAAGAAAAAAACAAAAGAAAAAACGAGGACAGTTGATACGTAAAATTGTGTTCGGCACCTTGGGAGGTGGACTGGTGGCCGGGGGAATTGTCATGAATACAAAGGTTTCCGAAAAAATGGAAGATAGCCGACAGGTTTATGATGATTATATGAGCACCGAAACAAATTTTTCAAAGTATAGGCCACTCTATGATGCTGCACAAAAAAAAGCAGAAGAATATCGTCTATATCGAAATATTCTTTATGGATCTGCCGGCGCTATGGGTTTTGGATTTTTTCTCTCTTTTTTCTTTTGAAATTACCGGAGAACAAATTAATGAAAAAAATGTTATCCTGTTTAAATAGTCTTTTTCTTTTATTAATGATTATTTCATCATGCACAAAGGTTGAGAATGTCTGGGATAAGGACAACCCGTTTGATATTAATGGGGACAACTGGTTTCCTCCGGTAATAACACCGGTTAATGATACAACAGTATCACAATATGATACTGTAATGGTCAATGTGTTGGCCCATGACAGCAATCCGGATGGGGTAATTGAGAAATATTACTGGGACTTAGGTTCTGATGGGTGGGATGATAGTACTGACCTGCCGGAATATGAGATAAATAATCCAAATGGGGGAAATGTTATACTGGTCTGGGGGGTGAAGGATAATGATGGCCTTTTTGTGTCTGATACTTTTGGCGTTCTATTTAACAGGAAACCAACTTCGGCTGTTATAGGTTGTACTGATCAAAACACTTTCTGGAAAAACTTTAATTTTGTAAATAACAATGGACAACTTCCTTTAAGTATAACAGCTTTTGATCCTGATGGAATTTCTGATACACTCCTTTTCTATTTGTATTTAGGACAGATTGAAGATTCATTAACATTAAGCTTCACCGGAAATAATACAACATTTTATGCAGATGGTATTTATTGTAATACCACCTACTACTGGAGGTTAATAGTAAAGGATTTATATGGAGATACAATTATAAGAAATGGAGATTTTGTTGCACCTGTTCAACCACCCAGAATATCTTTAAACAAAAAAAGTGTGACCCCTCTGTGCTTTAATGGAAGTGATGCCCAATCAGACACACTTTACATTTGGAATTCCGGCGGTGGTTCGCTTACATTTTCCTGCAGTACGAGCTGCGAATGGCTGAATTGCACACCAGCAAGTGGAACCAGTACGGATTCATCTGATACAAAAATGGTATTACTTTCTTATACTACTTCAAACTTGGCTGTAGGAAAAATAAACGAAACAGTTACAATAAATGGTTTAGGTGCAACATCCGAAAAAGTGAATGTCAGCCTGGAAGTGAAATTGGTCCCTGGAAAGAATTGGATTCAAGCAGTACCATCGGCACCCTTTACAGGTAGAATAGGGCACTCTACAGTTGTTTTTCAGGATAAATTGTGGATTATAGGAGGCGAGTCTGGAGGCTGTTTTAATGACGTGTGGTCCTCTGAGGATGGCATTAATTGGAATGAAGCAACGCCACAAGCAGATTTTCCACCAAGAGCTTTTCACACTTCGGTTGTGCATGATGACAAAATATGGGTTATTGGAGGTAACAAGGACTACTCAACATATTATTCAGATGTTTGGTACTCAACTGATGGTGTTAAATGGTCACGAATGGCTTCGGATGCGCTTTTTGGAGGTCGATATGGTCACACATCAGTAGTCTATGCCGATAAAATGTGGGTAATTGCAGGTTATAAAAGAGGATATGGGCTAAAAAATGACGTATTATGTTCGAGTGATGGCTCTCAATGGACCTATGTAAACTCTTATGCACCATTTTCTTTTAGAAAAGGTCACGCTTCCATAGTATTTGATAATAAAATGTGGGTTATCGGAGGATATGACGATAAATGGAATGACATTCATAATGATGTCTGGTATTCGGTAGATGGAAACTCTTGGATAGAACAATCGGAATTACCTTGGCCTTTACATGATCATAAATTGGCGGTTTATGATAGTAAATTATGGATTACTGGAGGCACTAAAAAAATGTTGGGAGATGGTGAGAAAGTCGTTTGGTATTCGGAAAGTGGCAAAAATTGGATAAAAGCAACTGATGATGCTGAGTTTTTCTTAAGGATTCAACACACTTGTGAGTTTTTCAAAAATAAAATGTGGCTTATTGGTGGGAGCAATAGATGGGGTGGAGAAGGAAAAGATGACATCTGGTATACAGGTAATTAGATATTATTCATTGATTTTTTAATCATATAAACAAAAAGAGGAAAATATTATGTTAAACAGAATTAAAACACTTCTTTTTTTCGCATCCATAACTATCTGCTGTTTCACATTCTGCGACAACGGCACTTCCTCCCAAGACGACAATGCCAAATACCATCCACCTACCTGGATACAAGGGAAATGGCAGGCCAGGGGGACCCTCCCCATGGTTTTAAAATTTACCTCTACAGAAATCATGTGGCTGGATAACCTGAATGACGACACTGGTGATGATGCTTTTCAGGGAGAGTTTGAGGGATCCACCGGTACTGACAACAAGGGGAGAAAATACTATGTTTTATTGGGTGGACAAGATAAACAGACGGTCAATATTTTTACCAGGATGTCAAATACTTTATTTATATGGAACCTATATTATAATGGGACGATAGTCGCGGATCCAAATGTTGCTACCTATTTTGATAAAAAATAAGATCATCTATTGCTGCAAGTGGTGCATTGGGAATAGTAAGTGGGGACGGTGGTTTTTTAATAGTTTATCAACCACCTTTTTTCCTTCACAAAGTTTATTTATTAATCATCGCCCCAATCAATCCATAAAAATTTGAAGCACCGGATAATACAAAAAATCCAATAAAAAGGGCTTTGTCAGGCACCCTGGCCATAGATTCAACACGGGAATATTTACCCCGCTTCATATTCCGCATAGCTGGCCTTCACCATTCTGACCATTAGAATAAGAATTTTTTTATAACCAATAGCTTGTTTGTCTTTCCCGTTAATAGATGGAATCTATAAAGCAGAGGGGAAAAGCATGGAGTTATGCAGGATTTCCGTGTCATAATGATTAAATATTAGTGGGCTTAATATATTATGCTTCAATAATTATTTAATTTGTATATACAAGGAAATGTGAAAAAAATGCCAAATTACAAAAGGTAATTATTGGGAGACTTAGAGACATAAATGTAACCGCTTTTTGAACGGATATAATTTTTCTCCAGCACGGGGTTGATTCGGGAGAATAATGTTAGCCGAATAATAGTAACCAAATAATAAAATATCTCAACGATGTAAAATCCGGCCAAAATTGGTATATTCTTAATTGAAGGTGTTCTTAAAGAGATCGGTGGAAGCGGGGAAATATACTGAAAAATAGTCTTCTGTAAAGAAATGATTTCTAAACACCCACCCCCTCCCGAAAAATCAAAATGCCTATCAGTTATCAGTCATTCCCCCTCTGTATAAAAATAATCCACCCAAAAAATCTGTCTATATTTTTATCAAGAAAATGGCTCATTGTGACCGCCGTCACAGAATATTTCAGAACACCAATATATTTTAATACTAGTAAAAAGCATTCTAAACACTGCGGAAATTATTTTTATCCATTAAAATGGATAACTCTTATAATTTCCGGAGGGTTACTTAATTTAACACATATGAGGTTTTATGAAAAAGATACTGTTTACTATAATATGTATTTTCTTTTTAGCGTTTCCTTTATTCAGCGCAACACATCTGAGTGATGATATTGGAGGAAAAATTTTCGAACCCTCCGGTAATCCTTTTATCGTTGATCAGGATGTAGTTATACCCCAGAACACCCAGACCGTTATGAAGGCCGGCTGTGTATTTCTCTTTAAATCATTTACCGGTATAAATATCTTCGGTAGTATGCTTGTTGAGGGTACTGTTGAAAAGCCGGTTGTCTTCAGTTCTATTAATGATGCCAACCACAACCCTGAAGCATCGCAGCTGCCGAACGCGTTTGACTGGAACGGTATCTATGTTGCGGAAGGGTCCGGGGATATAAAACTCCGTAACTTCAAGCTCAAGTATTCTGTTTTTGGTATTAAATCAAAAAAAGATGAAATCACTATTCAAAACGGCAACTTTAAACAGAATGGGCAGTTTCATTTTACCATAAATGATAACATCCACTATGTACAGGATAATATATCCTACTCCTATAATGTTGAGAAGAAAGTGGAACCTGTTACAACACAAAGCGCCCAACCTACCGATACAGAAAAAAAACCGGCGAAAAAAGAAACGAGCAAAAAAAGCCGTGGAAGAAAGATCGCTGCGATTACTTTTCTGGGTGTTGGTCTGGGAAGTGGTGTTGCTTTTATAATTACCGGTGTGAAAACTATTCAATATCGAAGCGATTTGGATGATATCAGTGCTGAAATTGAGAAAGGTGGATCATCACCGGAATTAGTGAATCAATGGGAAACGACAAATGAAAAATTTAAAAAAACAAAACCAGCCAGTATCATTACCGGTATTGTAAGCGGCGTATCACTTCCCATATCCCTCTTTCTCTTTGTAAAGAAAGACAAGTCAACCATGACCAAAAAGGTCTCCCTCAATGTTGAAGCCGGTAAAAAGAAGCTGGGTGTCGGGTTTACCAGATACTTTTAATACGTATTAATTATTACCTACGTTGAGAGGGGTATTAATAATCTTCCACAACGGTTTTTCACAGAAAAAAACGATTTAACCTGTGAACGGGGAACCCCGAACCTGTAAACGGTTACCAAGAATAACATATATATTATAATTCCGTGACTAATAGAAATCATACTTATTACTTTCAGGTATGAAGCAATTGCCGTAACATTTTCACTATTACAGCAGTCAAATACATATTGTGATAATATTCATAACAAAAAACATTTTCCTCAAATTTTTCATGAGCAAAATATCCATTAACAGCAACATCCTGTTCTTTGCTCTCCTTGTCGGTACAGCAAATGCATCTGTACTGACTGAACGGGACATTGTATTCACCGCTATACAGCACCATTCTGATATCCGCATTGCACGCCTGGATATCCGGGGTGACTCTTTAACCCTTGAAAGGGTTAAAGCAGGGAGACTTCCCTCTCTTTCCACCGAGATAGAGCAGAACATACTACCATACGACTCTATCTCATCGGCAGTATCGAGTTACAACAACCCTTCCACCTCAACCGGGATAGAATTATATGCCGCACAAAAAATCCCCGGAGGCGGGACCGTCACCGGAACACTCCAGGGTGAACGGTGGAGCCATCTTGATACTGACAGTCGTACCTATAGTACCTCTGTTGGTATCTCTTATACCCAACCCCTTCTAAAAGGTGCCTGGAAAAACGATGTGGTTGGGTATACTATTGCACTACAGCGCCTGGACAATAAAACATTTACTCTGCAGCAGAAAAAAGCCATAGTAACCTCTCTTTCCTCTGTCCGCAATCTGTATTGGTCCCTCTATGAAAAACAGGCACTGTGTTCGATATTTGCAGACAGGAAACAGTACGCAGAAAAGCACCTTTCAACCCAGCGCATCCGTTTCAGTATCGGCAACGCAACCAAGCTTGACACCCTTTCTGCACATCTGGACTATCTGGAAGCGACCCGGCTGTTTCTTGGTGCAACAACCGATGCTGCACTGGCACAACGTGAACTTGCCACAGCATTGACACTGCCGCTTGATTCGACACGGGTTGATACGGTTCTGGATATACACCTTTCCGATTTACCCGGCACAGATGATTTTATCGCACAGGTCGAAGCGTTCGATCCGCAGGTAAAAATATTTGAAATACTGGATACCAGGCTGCAACAACAGAAGCTGTACAATAAAAATCAACATCTCCCGGACATTACCCTTGAGGCCGGATATACCCGTTCTCTTTCAGGTGACGCATTCTTTGATGCCACCCATGCATTTTCAGGCAATGCGGTCATCGCGCTTATCCTCAGTTATTCTCTTCCGGTAAAATCACGCAGGATTGAGAAAGAGCTGACCGGCATTGCGCTTCAAAAAAACGTTCTCGCGCAACAGCAGTATTCGCGGGAGCTCTCCAGGCAGGTAGAGGAACTGGTCATGACCTGGCAGCAGGAACTGCAGACCCTTGCCATCGCCAAAGCATCCCGGTACATCGCTCAACAGCAGTTTGACGCGGCAAAAGCCGGGTACGATATCGGTACGGTCGACCAGTTGACCCTTGACAAGGCAGAAAATGACTACCTTGAGATGGCCATTCGCCTGCTTCAGAAGCAGGTGGTTATGAAAAAACTGGAAATAATTTTTGATGAAATAACTGGAACCGTTCTTTCTCGCTTTGGAGTAACGTTACAATGAAAAAATGTCTTATCCTGATTTTTTTATCGATTGTGTTGATCTTCTCCGGTTGTGGTGGTAAAAAGAAACCCGAAACGGTAAAGAAAAAATTTACTATAAAAAAAGTCGATCTCCTTGACCAGATCATTCAAACCGGTGAGGTTGAACCCATTGTCAAAGTTGACCTGAAATCTGAGGCAAGCGGCCTCATTCAGAAAGTCTATGTAAAGGAGGGACAGCGCGTGTCAAAGGGGGATAAAATTATTGATATAGACCCCAGCAGACTGCTCTTTAAAAAGGAACGAATGGATCTTGCGGTAAAACAGGCTCAGATACAAAAAGAAATCGCAAAACGTAATTACAACGACGCGAATAAACTTATTGAAACAGGCACCATATCCCGGAAACGACTCACTGACCTTAAAAGCGAATATGACCTTGCAGAAATTACCTGGAAGCAGCAGCTGCTTGAACTACAGGATTTGGAGGATCAGCTCAGCAAAACAAAAGTGACCAGCCCCATGGATGGTGTTATAACCAGTCTTGATGTTGAAGTGGGAGAAATTGCGGTCTCGGCCACCTCCGGCTTTCAAAGCGGTACCGCCATTGCAACCATTGCCGATATCTCACAGCTTGAAGTTGTTTCTCAGATTGGTGAAGTGGACTATATCAATCTGAAACAGGGGCAAAAGGTTGTTATAAGGCCGGAGGCCATTGAAGGAATGCATACCACCGGCACCATCAGCTTTGTTGCACTCAGCGCGAAAAAAGAGCAGGCCGAAGAGCTCGGTACCTTCGAAGTACGAATTGATATTGACTCGCTTATACCCAGTATCGCCCCGGGTATTAATGTCAATGTGGAGTTTGTCATTCTTGAAAAGAAAAATGTTCTTGGCGTACCAAACCATTTCGTTAAAAAAACACCCAAAGGACAGGTGGTTTCATTAGTAACGAAGAATGAAAATGGAGAAAACAAAGTCGTTCCGACACCGGTAAAAACAGGTGCAACGGATTATAAGCATTATGAAATTCTCTCCGGGCTCAAGGAAGGTGATGTGGTGCAGTTTAAAGAAAATCTGGGAGAGAAAAACGGTGACAGGAAAAAAGGTAGGCATTAAGGTGGTTATTCGCACGGGAGTTCCGTGTGAACTTAATTTTAATTGATTAATCGTGTGGCACGATCATCCCTGATCGTGCTACAGGGATTTTTATAAATTTACACATTAAACCAGCACGAAATAAGAACGGCAAAACAAAACAGTCCTATCAATTTAATAAATAATATCCAACATGAACACTGTACTGCAGACAAAATCACTCTGTAAAAACTACTCCCTCGGCAAAGGGCAGGTTGAGGTGTTAAAAGACATCTCTCTCACTATCAATAAGGGAGAATATGTGGCAATTATGGGTCAAAGCGGAGCGGGTAAATCCACTCTGCTGAATATCCTCGGCTGCCTTGACACTCCGTCCCGGGGGGAATATCTCTTTAAAGAAAATTCAATCGCCACTTTTTCCTCAAATCAGCTTGCAGAGGTGCGCAATCGCGAAATCGGCTTTGTATTTCAGAATTTTAATCTTCTTGCGAAACTGACTATTGCCGCTAATGTCGAACTGCCGCTTATTTACGGCAATGTTCCTAAAAAAACACGAAAGAAACGGGTACAGGAGACGCTGACCCGGCTCGGATTATGGGACCGCCGTGCACATAAGCCAAATGAAATTTCCGGCGGTGAAAAGCAACGCGTTGCCATCGCCCGCGCCCTGATTAAAAATCCGGCCGTTATTTTTGCCGATGAACCAACCGGCAATCTCGACAGTCATACTACCGGGGAAATTATGAAAGTGCTTGATGAACTCTCTTCCGAGGGAAACACTATCATTGTCATTACCCACGAACAGAGTGTTGCCGACCACGTCTCACGGATCATTCATCTTGTTGATGGAAGAGTCGCTTCGTGAACCTCTCACGACTGAAAACCATATTTTTTGTCAATCTCAAGCTCTGCCTTCTTGAGATCTATACCAACCGTTCACGGACCTTTATTACCACCCTTGGCATATTCATGGGAATCGCCGCGCTGCTGGTCAACCTGGCCTTTGTCCGCGGCATGGATGATGATCTGCGGGCAAATATGGAACGTATTGGAGGGTTGAATATTATAACGGTACGCAAAGTTGAACCGGTAACGGCAGAAGAAAAAATGCAGTTCCAGAACTCTCCCGGATTAAGCATTGAAGAGGCCCTTGAAATTGCTGACGAGGTTCCCTATGTTACTTCCGTTATTATCAAGAAAGATCTCAGCTGGAGCAGGATCAAAGCAAAAGGCAATCGTACTCATGGTAAATTGATTGCTGTGACCAACGAATATCTCAGGGCATACAACTATGCTGTCGCTAAAGGGAGAACGTTTTCTGATGAAGATATGATTCGTCACCGTCAAGTGTGTCTTATCGGCCGGCGCCTCTCAAAAAGACTTTTCGGTGAGGGCTACAACCCTGTTGGAGAAACAATCAGGATAAAAAAAATACCCGTTCAAATTATCGGAGTAATACACACAGAAAATGATCGTAATGAGCGTGCCGCGGAATGCATCTTCCCCTATTCGGTGTATGCCATGCGGTTTCGCGATGCCAAACGTAATATGAGCGAAATATCACTCCTCCTTGAAAGCAGCAGCTATGCCCGAAAAGCACAGAATGATCTGGCCAAGCTCTTTCAAGCGAAGCATCGTGGTGTAAAGGATTTTGAGGTTGAAGCGAGTATTGATAAACTCAAAGAGATGGAGACCGCCGCACTGGGCATGAAAATCATTCTCTGGAGTATCGCTTCTATATCATTAATCGTCGGCGGTATAAGCATCATGAATATCATGTTTGCCACGATCGGCGACCGTATCAGAGAAATTGGCATTCGTAAAGCGCTCGGCGCGCAGCCCCTTGATGTGTTCACTCAGTTTCTCATTGAAGCGGTTCTGGTCTGTATTGTCGGTGCGATTCCGGGGATACTTCTCGGTTCGTCGGTTACCCTTGCGCCGGAAGACTTTTTTCCCTATATCCCCAGGTTGACAATTTTAGATTACAGTATTGCATTTGGCTTTACTATTGCGGCAGGGATATTCAGCGGGATGTTTCCGGCGTTGAAAGCGGCAAGGATGCAGCCGGTGGAGGCGTTAAGATATTAAAATTGATTAGTGGTTTTATATGGTTAAAATAATCCAATCCATCCTCGTCGGCTTCCGCATGTCATTCATTGAAATGGCATCGCACAAGCTGCGCTCCCTTTTGTCAATACTCGGGGTCATGCTTGGTGTGGCATCACTGGTGGCTATGCTGACACTCATCGCAGGCATTGATGTGTTTCTCAATGAAAAAATGGGACGCTGGGCAGGCTCTATATGGATCAGGGAAATACGTGATCCGCCGGATGATCAGAAAATATCCTGGAGCAGATCCCCTTCACTGCGCTACTCTGACGGCAGGTATCTCGAAAAATTCGCGAAAGATGTAAAACATTTCTACCCGGCAATAGAACGGCGCGGCGAAATCCATGTTGCAGGTCGTAAAGAGAGAGGAGGTCTTAAAGGCGTCGATATTACATCACTTGAGAACGATCTGGAAAATATGCATCTCAGTAAGGGGAGACCCTTTTCCGATGATGATTATAAAAAGGGAACACGGGTATGTCTCATTTCATGGGAGTTGAAAGAGCGGCTGCAGCGGCAGATGACAATGAATCATTTTGAAGATACCACGGTTATCAGCCGCGATCTTCTTTACAAAAATGTCCGAATGAAAATTATCGGCATTTTTTCACCCGATGATCCTGATTTCAAGCCCTGGCACCTCCGCCGAAGAGTTTTTGTTCCCATCACCACGATGCAGAAACATATAACGGGCTACGATCCTCATCCGGGTTATCTCTGGATGGCTGTGAAAGACGCTAAAAACATCCTTACTCAGGCAGCCAACATCTCGCGGGTTTTAAAAGTGAGACATCGGGGGGTCGAGGATTTTGAATTCCGTACCGCTGAGTGGCTTGAAGAGATACGAACCATGCTTAATAACATCAGTCTTCTTATGACTGTCGTCTCGGTCATCGCCCTGCTTGTCGGCGGGTTAAGCATCATGAATGTTATGCTCTCCAGCATTTCGGAACGTATCTATGAAATTGGCATTCGTAAAGCTCTCGGCGCCCAGACACTTCAGATCTTTATACAGTTTATCACTGAAACAGTTACACTGAGTATTACCGGTGGAACTTTCGGTGTTTTTCTGGGAATGCTGCCAATGGCCTTCAGAGAAGGTATTAAACAATCGACAGAGGGTGCTGTTGAACCGACAGTGGTCGTTATTCATTTAATATACGTCTTCTGTATTATTGTCGGTGTGGGAATTGTTTTCGGGCTGTATCCTGCAATTAAAGCTTCCCGCATGAACCCGATTGAAGCCTTAAGGTATGAGTAACTCTGAGTAGAATTGCTCAGTTTACGTTATATAGTGACCACCATCTCCTCATGCGCAAAAAACCATTTAAGGCCTTGCGGATCCTTACCCTCTTTTCTCAACTGCCTTGCTGCATATTCCATGTATTGTTCAGTCTGCTTCCGTGCCTCCGCTATTTTCAGATCATCCGCTGCCGGATCGTGGTGCATAAAAACAACCTTTTCTATACCCTCACGCAAAGCAACATCCAGTCCAATCGTAGCGGCGGCATGTCCCCAATTACCCTTGATTATTGACTCAATCAGGGTATACTGTGCATCGAATATCATGGTATTAACCTGCTGGTACATGGGCAGGTCGTCTCCAAGATCCTTCCGGTTGGCACGCGTACATTCCGTATCGACGCAATAGGCAAGCACGCGTTTACCATCCGTGATTCTATATCCCCAACAGGGGTCGGGATGATCGAGTTGATAGGGCGTTATTTTCAAAGAACCAATCTGTAACTGCGTTCTCGGCTCCAGGCTGTGATAAACAAATTCTGCACCAAGCTGCTCATAGGGGACCGGGAAGTTGGGCTTCCGGAACAGCAGCCGGAGTATATCCTCAACCTCCGGTTGAACAGCATAGACATGAATCCGGTTTTTTGGAATAAAGACGGGGGCAAAAAAGGGTAATCCGATTACATGGTCCCAGTGAAAATGGGTAAAAAACAGATGCACTTCCCCTTCGCCACTACCACAAGGACCATTGACCAACTCACAACCCTTACGGCGTATCCCGCTTCCGGCATCTATAATGATACTGGTATCTTCAGTAAAAACCTCGCATGATGGAGTATTACCGCCAAAGCCTCCCCGCGTTTCCTGAGGAAGCTGGGAAAGATATGCATCGATATCATCCTTTGACTGATAACCGCTTTTAAAAAATCCTTCAAGAACAGCTTTTAGACGCTGTTCAATTTCTTGCGGTTCCAGCGGTGTCGGAAGAGACCCTCTGACTCCCCACAGTTTCGCTTTCATCGTATGGTACAACCCTCTTTATCCTATTAGTACCTTACAGATTGCTTTCTTGTTTTTTAGAAAGGAATCTGATAAGGAACTTACTTGCGGGTTTATCCCGCGTTAGTACCTTAGAAATTATTTTCGTGTTTTTTCCCCTAAAGGGATAAGAGCTACTAAGAAATACCCTAAAGGGCACTTTGTGAATTTCTAAGTATCTCTTTATACCACAAGGGCATAAGAGCTACTAAGAAATGAATTTCTAAGTATCTCTTTATAGTAGAAAATAATTTCGTGAAGGTACTTATCCAGTTTATCTGGGTTTGGTTTGGATAATGCATGTTTATAAAGAAATAGTTTAGAAACAGTTATCTCTGTTGTATTGTACAATAATTTGCATATATTATCTATTAAAAATCTAATTTCCTATAATTTATTAGACAATCCTTTTTCACCGGCATCTTCTATTTAACCCATTATAACTAAATAAGTTGCATGGAAATGGATGATGAAATTAGAAAATCAGGGATCGTTTACGCTTCTTCCCTTCTTTTGGTGCAGACCTCTTTTTATTTGTTCCGAAACGTTTCATCACCTCATGTTTCTTAAGTGACCGTTTCAGAACATGCACATCACAGGTATCTACCTCATGGCTCATTTTAAATATCTCAACAACAACATCCGGACAGTACCGGGTAGCAATTTTATGCGTTTTATTACAGACTCGTTCTGTAACGATACCTTCCGGCTGACCGAATCCTTTAATCGGCAATTTTCTATGAAGCGCTTTCATGGTTTTCACCCACATGGGAATCGCCCCTCTTGAACCGCTCACACCGGCACCCATGGAACGTCTTTCATCAACACCGACCCATACACCGCAGGCAATCTGCGGGGTAAATCCCACAAACCAGGCATCCGAATAATCATTGGTAGTCCCGGTTTTCCCACCGGCAGGTCGGTTAAACCCTCTCGCACCGACCTGCGCACCGGTTCCCGCTCTGATAACCGTCGTCATCAAGCTGGTTATAATATATGCCGTCTGTGAAGAGAGTACCTTTTTACCTTCCGGTTCATGCTCCTCCAGAAGGCGTCCGGTACGATCATACACCCGCTCAATGCAATAGGGTTTTGCCTGATAACCAAAATTTGGATAGACACTGTATGCAGAAGTCATTTCCATATTAGTAACTTCACAGGCACCAATAGCAAGTGCCGGTACCGGATTCATCCGGTGTTTCAGCCCGGCTCGGCGAGCATAATTGATAACATTTTGGGCACCGATATCCTGTAAAATCTGAATAGCAACAAGGTTGATTGACTTTTTCAGCGCATCGCGCACGGTAACCGGGCCGTGAAACTTGTGTTCATAGTTTTCGGGGCGCCAGATTCCTTCAGGTGTTTCCAGGGTAATCGGCTGATCCATGACAATAGTTGCCGGGGTATAGCCGCTGTCAATTGCCACGGTGTAAACAAACGGTTTGAAGGCGGAGCCCGGCTGTCGCCGCGCTTGAACAGCCCGGTTAAATTTACTCTCACTGAAATCCCTGCCGCCGATAAAAACTTTAATTGCCCCGGTTCTTACCTCAAGAGCGACAACAGATGCCTGTACAATTCTCAGTCGCGTTGAATCCGGCAGCTCCTTATAAAGGTCCTTATGTGCAGCATATATTGAATCAAAATGATCTAAATAATGAATCCTGGAAATATTCAGGCTCTGAAAAGCCTTAGTACTATCCAGGAACAAACGGTTAGTCCGTCTCTGGAGCGAATCAAGAAAATAATCAACTGCCTGCTCAGCCGAATCCTGTGCAACCGGATCCAGCGTTGTATAGATAGTTAAACCACCATTATACAGTTTATATTCGCCGTACTTTTTCTCCATATACTGGCGAACATATTCTACAAAGTAGGGAGCACGTTTCGAAACCGGTTCCTGGGGATTGGCTGGAATGGTATCGGTTATTGCCAGTTTTGCAATATCCCTGGTGATAAATCCCATCTTGCGCATAGCCTTTATAACCGTATTTCTTCTGTCAGTGATTCGCCGTGCATTTTTAACCAGATCAGGACGGTACCGCTCCGGCAACTGGATACACCCGGCTAAAACCGCACATTCGTTAAGGGTCAGGTCCCTGGCGGACTTGCTGAAATACCGCTGGCTTGCCGCCTCAACACCATACACCCCGGCACCCAGATAGACCATGTTGAGATACAACTCAAGTATCTCATCCTTGGTATAATACGATTCAATCTGTACCGCGGTCATGGCCTCCCTGATCTTGCGGATAAGGGTTTGTCTGGATGTCAGGTATACATTCCGTGCAAGCTGTTGCGTAATTGTAGAGGCCCCCTGTGCATACTTGCCTCTAATAAAATTAGTCACAGCCGCACCCATGATCCGTTTAATACTGATTCCCCAGTGCTGATAAAATCTTCGATCCTCTATAGCAACAACCGCATGCTGAAGTGCGGGTGAAATTTCATTCAGCGGGATCCAGAACCGGCGCTCAATGCTGAATTCATGTATGAGTGAGCTGTCAGCAGCAAGAACGCAGGAAACAAGTGGTGGCTCAATATCACACAACTCTTTAGGGCTGGGAAGGGTTTTATACATGTGGTACATAAACCGGAATGCCACTCCCACGCCAATTGAACAGATGAGCACAATAATCAGGATAAGGGTAAATACCCTTTTACCCTTGGTACCGCGCGGAACAGGCAGTTGCTCCTCTTTTTCAAATCTAATCGGTTTTTCTGGTTTGTTAAACTGGTTCATGTAATAGAAGTTACGCTGTTTATGAGATTAGTATAGTCCGGACGCATGGCAGACATCTAAAAATAGGAAATGCTAATCACCTGCCACAAATAGTATTACAGTATACCATGTAATAATAAAAAACGTTGACTATCCTGATTTTATTACACGTGCTCTTGAAATTACACGCATAAACCATTTAGGCAGAGATAAGGTAGTAAAAAAGGGTGGACATTTCCTCCACCCTTTTCATAGAGCAAGCATTGTAATAATACGATATTACTCAATTTTATTGAGCTGCTGAATATTTCTGATGACCAGGAGTGCGTCAGCACCGGAAACCGGGCTGTCGGGTCCAAACAGACCATTCATAGCAGCATCCATTACATTTTTATCAACCGAGGTACAGATAGCATTATAATAGGGATGTGCAGGATTAACATCAGGGAACCTGCTCCGCTCTGCGCCGACATATTTTGTTGCCAGGGACTCATCCCCCAGAATAGCAATAATAACATCTTCAACCATCATGGCATATTCACCGCGATTTACGAGGTCCTGGGGGTGGAATGTATGATCCGGATATGGTTCCAGGCCACGGATCTTGAGATCGACAATATCCATGATAAAGTTCTTTGCCCAGTGACCTTCGAGATCGGTAACATCCGCAACAGATTTAACGGTTTCGTCAACTTTCATCTCACGGGGATCATCCGGCGCTTTAAACTCGGTGTTTTCTTTAACCGGGCGCTTTTTCTTCACCAGTTTGTCAATCTGCAATTCAGATACAAACAACGCGCAGATATCAGCACGGGATATCTTCTCAACCAAGGCAATCTTTTTACCGACATCGGTTCCCGGCGCAGCCCGTTCGATCTTCTGTATAAGTTCCCACTGTTCATTGGCCGGACCGGTAAATTTTTTACCAAGCTCGATAACTTTTTTAAAATCCTCGGCCGCTTTTGAAAACTCAAAGGCTTTTTTATAACAGTACCCGCGGCGGTAATAGGCTTCAGAGTTTGCCGGATCAATGTTTATCGCTTTGTTATACTCTCTTTCAACCTTGTCAATCCACTCGTCGGGATCCTCCTTGCCTTCATACTTCATTGTCAGCACCATGCCTTTGGCGATATACCCCTCGGGAATATTACCTGCAAGGCTCTGTGCTTTATCAGCAAGCTTCAGCGCCTCTTTAAACCCTTCCTCTTCGCTCTCTTTCGTCGGCGCCTGTTGCGCTCTTTTTGCTGTTGTCAATGCAAGGCCGGCTACTGCCGGGGCAAACTTGGGATCCAGCGACTGGGCTAATGTAAACTCCTCTTCTGCCTTAACAAACTGGTCCATATCCCAGTATTTCATACCCTGCTTGTAGTGAGTCTCCGGGGTATCCATATGTCCCCCGGCCTTCCGTGTTTTAGCACAGCCAACCATCAGGGCAAGGACACATGCTAAAATGATATATTTACCGAAACCGGATATACGTGTTTTCATACTGCTTATAACCTCCTGTAAAGGGATGGGGAACGGTCAGTCAACTATTAAAATGACACGACATTGTGAGAGAAATTTCAGGTTTTTCGCAGCGCTTCTGATATCAGCGGCATCATCCTTTCCAATAACAACATCGGTATTATTATCACCGGATGCCTTTACTGCCTTGACTTTTCCGGGCTTATCACCGACACGATCAAGCTTTGCTGCCTTCTCCACACTCTTTGAATAACCGACAATACCATACTTTACAGCCCATTCTTTAGACACATAGGCGCTGCCGTATATCTCTTTGCCGTCTTCATCAAGCACTTTCGGACTCAACGCCGGCTTTATCTTCAAACCGCGGCAGTCGATTATCAATCCGGAAAATATCTGCTCTTTCTTGGCTTTCTTCCCTTCAAACTTTGTTACTGATGGATTTTCTCCCACCGAATTAGCAAGCAGAGCTTCCCCGATACCTCCGATACCATCAATCGGTATCTCCATGGTAATTTCAACGGACCCGTCACTCATGTACCGCTCGCGACCTTTCTGTTCAAAGCCTTTCAGATACCCGTTTACCTGGGTGGTGACGACATCGCTTGTGGTCATGAAATTCTGCACGGTGGTAGAGGAATTCAAATAAATTCCTTTTACCGTTTCGAGGGCATTTCTCAGAGCGATCATCTGTGCTGCTCTGATTGCCCCGGGCCGTTGTGCTGCTTCAGGAAGATCGGGATTCGGCGCACCAATTCCATGAGCCACGATAATTCGTGTCTCCCAGTTTACGCTTCCGTCACCCTCCTCGCCGGTAACAACCGGCTGAATCTGTGCCACTGCGCACACGGCAATGGCCACGCATGACACCAAGGTCTTCATCAGATGTGGCATAGAGCCTCCTTGGAAAAGTGGACAAAGTGTTTTAATTTCCTGCCAAAGTACATGCAAACTACGAATACAGGTATGTAATAGTATGTAATTATGTTCACATCTATTCAAGAAATAATATAAATTGATTTCATTTTTCTGTCTGTGATATTGATCACAACCGCTATTTTTTTTTCCTGGCGATGCCGACAAGATAGCCGACAAACCGGTATCCTTCCAATCTATAAAAAACATCAATCTCTTTATGAAATGCAAGCTTAACCTTCTTGTCCGCAAAAAACCCATCGGCATCCTCAAGCCGGCGCGCCATGTGGGCATAATAATTATCCCACCCGCTGGGCGGAACAAGGCTCATAAACTGAATAGAAAACCCGGCATCCTCCAACAATTTTCTGTACGAACCCTCTGTTTCATACTGGTATGTGTCATGGTCAAAAAGAGTAAGTACCTCAGATGGTACCTTTTCTGAGAGCAGAATCAGATCGGAGAACTCGACCCAGCCGCGGGAAACGAGCCAGGGGCACATCATTTCGAACCCTCTGATACGGCCTATAAAACTAAGCACGCCCCCTTCCACCAGGATAAGGTCAAACGGCTCTTCAGTAAAATCAACCTTCAGAATATCTTTATTCTGAAACTCTATCAAATGGCTAACCTTGCGTTCAATGGAAAGATTTTGAGCAAATTCAATATTACTTCTGTTACTATCAACTGCAACTGCTTTACAGCGGAATTCAGCGGTCAGGTTACAGATGCCTTCACCATATCCACAGCCGATATCCAGCACACGGCTTGCAGGATGAATCCCGGCAAATCGTCCCGCGGTGAGAGTAAACTCTTTACCGGCAGGAGATGTGTAATTTGTCTTTATATCGGTAACCATAATTGAAAAACCGGAGTAATGGAGTGATGGAGTATTGGAAGAAAAATTAACCAATTTCTTTTCTGCGCCAGTACTCCACTCCAACACGCCAATGCTTTTTTATCGAACTTTCAGAAACAGAATTGTGCCGACGATTAACAGTACCACGGAAATAATATGAAACCGCCAGGCAATCTTACCTTTAATATTCAATTCACCACCATAGGTACCCTTTTCACGCATTTTGAACTGAAAATGGTGATGAATAGGCGCACACAGGAATACTCTTTTTTTTGTCACTTTATAGTATCCGATCTGGATAACACTCGATGCAAATTCCAGCACAAAAATGAAACCCAGTATCGGCAGATAAAATCCGGCCTTAATAAAAATAAAACAGATACCGATCATACCACCCAGGCCGACAGAACCCGAGTCACCCATAATTATTGACGATGGTGGTGAATTAAACCACAGAAAGGCCAGCAGCGTTCCGACCACGCTGCCGATAACCGGCAGGATCTCTTCCACACCGGGAATAAATGGAATAAGAAGATACCTGCTCCAGACAGAATTGCTTGATATATAGGAAATAACCCCTATGAAAATTGAACAGGTAATAAGCGGTACCGTTGCCAGGGTGTCAAATCCATCGGTAAAATTCACCCCGTTTGCCATAACTGCTATAGCAAGGGCCATAAATGGAACAAATAACAGCGCAGGCATATACGGGAAATTCCTGGTTATACTCAGGAAGGGAACAACAATATGTCCATTGATATTAGGGATGAATTTATAAGCAGCAACAGCTACAGCGAATGAAATAATAAGATACAATGTCATTCGCAGGCTTGCCGAAATCCCGTCAGATTTATACTGATAATCCTCTTTTGTAATAACTCCTTTTGCCAGACGGCGTTTATTAACAACCTTTGCAATATCGTCGATAGCCCCTATACAACTGAAAAACACATAAATAATGAGTGCGGAAATTACGTATGAATTAAATCGTGCGGTAATAAGGCAGGTAATCACTATTATAAAGAGAAATAGAATCCCGGCCGGCATGACCGGCTGGCGCGTATCCTTTTCTGCTTCAAGCTCTGAACTGAAATGTATACGCTGAAGTGTTCTGATATAGGGCTGGAAACATATCATAGCCATACAGAATGAGAATACCGTGGCAACACTCGTGCTGAAAAGACGACTGTAAAAGAGGTAGGTATGCGTTGTCTGATATAAATATTCTATAAACATATGCTACGTATAATAATTGATTAATTATTCAGTGGTTCCTTAATATATATAAGGAAAAGAGCGTATAATGAATACTATGATAGTAATATGATATTAAATAGTAAATATGTATTCATAAAAGTATTATCTCTCTCCGCAGAAAAAAAGACCTGCTGAGACAGCAGGTCTTTTTTTCAAATAACGGTATAGGGAATGAAGCTTTAGAAATCAAAATCAATATCGGATGATTCCCCGGAGTCTTCGCTCCCGGTTTCATCTGATGGCGGTTCTGAAACTAGCGGAGGTGGTGCTGATTGATACGATGATGTTGAAGATGCACTGCTTCTTTTACCAAAATCAAGGGTGAGCGTTCCTTCAATAACGCTTGGTCCGGTTAACGCACCGTCCCAGGATCCAATAACCACATTAATATCAATCGCGGCAATCCCCTTTGAAAGGCCCAGTCCTGTTGTCAATTGCGCCTGCCCGGCATAGTTAGGATCGTTCATTGATAATTCATACTTGTCGCCGCCGGAGTTTGTTACGCTAAACTTTTCACCTGACAATACATACACCAAACCTGCGCGCGGTGTCAGCGCATCAAAAATCCACACACCCTCTATGGGCCGTTCCAGCCCAAAACGGAAACTATGAGAAAGTCCCTTTTCTTTATAATCTCTCCCACCATTAGTATTAGTATCAATATCATTTTCGATTTCAATTCCCAGGCCATACTGGGCAACGAATAAAAGACTGTTTCGTATTTCTGTGGTAAAACCGAGATAGGCATCGATAAAACGATTAGCCTGCTCATTCTGCAATGTATCATCAACATTGAACTGGTATGACTCGTTAGTAAAGAAAAAACCTCCAACCAGATTAAAATCATTGAGTTCGAATCCTAATTCCGTACCGACAGTAAGAAAGATACCGGATTCACTCGTAATCTCATTTTTAACACTCGTTTGGGGATCTTTTGATTCATCAAGGCCACTTACCTTCGGTACACCGATACCAAAACGAGGAGAAATCGAAAGGGCATTGATATCAATGTTTGCGCTGAGAATACCACCGACATTGGTGATTTTTGCCTCTTCCGTTGTTTCGGTCTTCACACCACCGGCCTCACTTATGCTTTCGTATTTATACCGTGTCATCTCCATGAAAAAATCAAGCCCGATTGTTACAGGATCTAAATTTATACCAAATAATATGTGCGGTATATGCGGAAATGCGTCAGGGAGTTCACCTACGGAAAAAGGTAAATAATCGAGAATATCTAATGCATCAGCATAAAAATTGCTTCGTAAAACAGAACTTCCGGAGCCAATATAGGTTGTATCAGTAAAAAACGCTCCCGTTGTTGGGTCAATTCCGTCTTCAATATACTCAACGACATAATCTACTGTTGGCATCATCACACCTACCCTAAACATGTCTCCAATGCCTTTGATACCTAAAACCGAACCGAATAACGGGCCGGAATAGACAGTCCCCTGCATCTGGTCAGGATACCCATTCATATCCGCAGGTAACCGTAACGTACGACTGATATCAGGAATGATACTACACCCCCCCATAGCGTCAACGCGTGCATTCTGAGCTGAAGCAGAAAAGAACATTGCTGCTACTGCGACTACAGAAATAAGTTTTTTGACCATCAATACCCTCCTAAAAATGGGGTGAAAAAATAAATAGGTAACTTCTTCTCTCTTTAATTTTGAAAAAAATATTCTCTATTTATTAAATTAGCTGTTTTAATACCTTAAAAGCAAGGATATTAACATGTTTTCTGCATAACACATAGAAAAAAAACTCATATTTTCCTTTTGCTTTGTTTTCTCAATAAAAGTATTTTTGGTTCTGATGAAAAAACTTGAACTCTTAATGGATGCGACTGTGCTCGACAGGGCGCTCTCCCGTATTGCCCACCAGGTTCTTGAAAATAATCCCAACCTTGACAATTTTGGTATTGTCGGTATGCAGACCCGTGGTGTCTATCTTGCCCGCCGTATCACAGATAAAATCAATGCCATGGAAAAAACCGCACTTGTACCCGGTATCCTCGATGTGACCTTGTACCGCGATGACTATCGCAATGCTTTTAAACAACCCGAAGTACAGATTACCGATATACCGTTTGATTTAAATAACATAAACCTGCTGCTGGTTGATGATGTCCTATATACGGGCAGGACAGTTCGTGCCGCACTTGACGCCCTTACTGATTTCGGCAGGCCGAAAACAATCCAGTTTGCCGTTCTCGTTGACCGGGGACACAGGGAACTGCCGATCAGAGCTGATTATATCGGCAAGAAAATTACCACGCTCAAGGACCAGGAGGTAGATCTTCGTGTACAGGAGATCGATGATGAAGATTCCCTCTGGCTTATGCAACTGGAGGAAGGCGATTAATGGCTCTTGAAATCCAGCACCTTCTTGGATTGCACGGTGTTTCCGAAAGCGATATCACCCTTATTTTAGATACTGCTGATAATTTTTACGAAGTACTCCAGCGTGAAATCAAACAGGTGCCGACGCTGCGCGGTAAAACGATTGTAAATCTCTTCTACGAAAACAGTACCCGTACCCGGATATCATTTGAGCTTGCCGAAAAACGCCTTACCGGCAGCCCGATAAATTTTACTTCATCAAGCAGCTCCGTCTCAAAAGGCGAGACGCTTAAAGATACCATTCAAAACATCGCCGCGATGAAAATTGACATGGTGGTTGTGCGGCATCACGCCCCGGGTGTACCGCTTTTTCTCACCCGGTGTACCGATGCTATAATCATCAATGCCGGTGATGGTTTTCACGAGCACCCGACCCAGGCGCTTCTTGACATGATGACTATACGGCGGCATTTCGGCAAACTGAAAGGATTAAAAGTAGCTATCATCGGTGATATACTGCACAGCCGGGTTGCACGGTCAAATGCCTGGGGTATGAAAACCATGGGTATGGATGTTACCCTGTGCGGCCCCGAAACCCTTCTTCCGCAGCACCGGGAAAGCCTGGAGGTGAAGGTTACCAACAGTATGGAAAAGGCAATGGACAATGCCGACGTTGTCATGCTGCTGCGGCTCCAGCTTGAACGCCAGAGCGGCGGCCTGTTCCCCTCAGTTCGCGAATACCGTGAGCTGTATGGCCTGGATCTTGACAAACTGTCAACCCTGCCGGAACATACGGTTATTATGCATCCCGGCCCCATTAACCGCGGTATAGAACTGGCTTCAAACGTTGCTGACTGCGACCGCTCAATTATCCTGGACCAGGTTACCAATGGGGTGGCTGTAAGGATGGCTATTTTATATCTCCTTGGCGGCGGTGAGATCGGAGGCCACGAGCATGCTTAAAAAAGAAAATGGACAAACCATTTTTTCCATTGATCCTGAGTCTCATCCTCCTGCATTACTCATACAAAATGGTCGTGTTATCGATCCCGTCAACAATGTTGATGAGAACCTGACTGTTGCGATACAGGATGGAAAAATTCTTTCGGTCACGAAAGAAGCACCGGCCGGCTTTGCAGCCGATACCGTTATAGATGCTGCCGGTATGTGGGTGGTTCCCGGTTTGGTTGACCTTCATGTGCATCTCCGTGAGCCGGGCAGGGAAGACAAAGAGACCATTAAATCAGGCCTTCAAGCTGCTGCTGCGGGCGGTTTTACCACAGTCGCCTGTATGCCCAACACCAACCCGGTGCTTGACGAGGAGTCCAAGATCCGGTATGTTGTCCAACGTGGTGAAGGCTGCCCGTGCCACGTATATCCGATTGGTTCCATTACTAAAAATCTTGATGGTGAACATCTTTCCCCCTTTGGTGAAATGATTCGGGCTGGGGCGAAGGCCTTTTCCGACGATGGGAAATCGGTATACCGTTCAAGTATAATGCGCAATGCCCTTAACTACTCAAAATCATTCAATGTGCCAATTATTTCTCATTGTGAAGATCCTGATCTTGCTGACAAGGGGCACATGAATGAAAGTAACGTGTCAACCCGGTTAGGTATCCGGGGTATTCCGTCTATCTCGGAAGAGGTTATTGTTGCACGCGATATCATGCTGGCGGAATATACTGAAGCGCGTCTGCATATATGCCACGTGTCCACTGCCGGTTCGGTTCAGCTTATCCGCTGGGCGAAGAAAAGAGGTGCGCAGGTAACGTGTGAAACCTGCCCGCACTATTTTGTCTTTACTGATGAAGATCTTGAAACCTATGACACCCACAAAAAAATGAATCCGCCGCTGAGAACTCCATACGACAAAGAAGCCGTGATTGCCGGTATCGAAGATGGTACCATTGATATTATTGTCAGTGATCATGCGCCGCATTGTGCGGAGGAGAAGGATGTCGAGTTTAATGCCGCCGCTTTCGGTGTAATCGGACTGGAAACCTCTCTTGGCGCAACAATTACCTATCTTGTTAAAAAAGAGTTCATCTCACGGTCCGGCCTTGTCGAAAAAATGAGTGTCCTACCCAACCGGATTTTCAACCTTGAGGGCGGCAGCCTTTCTCAGAATGCTGTTGCGGATGTAACCATTATTGATCCCGACGCCACTTGGAAAGTAGACCCTTCTTATTTCTATTCAAAAAGCCGTAACAGTGCCTTTGACGGTATGGAACTGACCGGCCTTGCGCGATGGACTATTCTTGGCGGGAAGGTTGTTTACGAGAGGGCAAAAGTGTAATTGTTCCCTTTATACAACTCGCCGATTTATCAGCACATAAAAAAGATGGTAACCGTTCACAGGTTCATGGTTCCCCGTTCAAGGACGAGGGATTTTAACTTGC
>CBDVBE010000019.1:0-30836 GCA_965372145.1 uncultured bacterium
CAACCAACAGCCCGTTATTTAATGTAAGAAACTCCGCAATGGTATTGTTGTCACTCAATTCCAGCTTGGCGATCTCTCCCGGCTTTTTCATCGGTACAAATGGGGTTAATGGCTTCACCTCAACAAACCACGGTTTTGGATACACTTTCATTGGAGCATGACGGTTTTCGGTTACATTCTGAATATTACCCAACACATCACCTATGTTATCGCTGATACGTATCCATATTGAATCCCCATTTGAGGGATAACCGACACCATAAATACCATTCTCCTCTACTGCAAATGTTACCCGGTTACCGGTACTGGCATGCTTTTTAAGGTCAAAGTAATACGGCGTACCACCGCTTGTAATGAGATTAAAAAACCGACCTGTTCCACTGCTGATACCGGAGATAGTTTCTGTAAAGTTCACAACCAGCGTATCATCGGCCCTCTTGAATGCCTCATTGTCAATCACTTTACCCGGACGATACTCTGCCCTGTCGACAACAGGAGCGACCTTATCTTTCACCATAAAGGGAACCTTCAAATACTCACCGGAAACAATCCGGCCATACGTTCCCGGTAAAAAACCGGTTACATGACTAAATGGAAATTCTACGGGTAACGCCACCTCAATAATTTTTGTTGATGGATCACTATTTTTCCAGACAATATTGCTGCCGGCAATTGTCTGAACATCACTGTTATCAAAAGGATTGGTCATTTTAATCTCAGTCGGCAGATCATCAGGCTCCTTATTGGTGCTAAGTTCCGCAAAATCAATAGTGCCATCTCCATCTTTGTCAAGATACCATGCTGTATCAATTGCAAATACCTGAGTATAGACTTCAACACAGGTATCGCTGGGAAGTGCGTTATCAGCGAAAGCTCTGGCCCGAAGCGTTGTTGTCTGGTTAATATCAATCGGTGTACCGGTATATGCAGTACCTGTTTCATCGAGTACACCGGAATTATTAAGGGTATAATAAATCGTGGCTCCGGGCCAGGGTGCTGTTAATGTGAGAGTAACGGAAATACTCGATGCGAATTCCTGTCCGGGAGGAGTCGCTATAACTTTTGGTAAAGTTGCCTGATAGTAGGTCCATGAGCCGTTACCCGGTTCGATATTACTATCACCAACAGCAACCGCTTTTACAGTCACATCACCACCTGAGATTGTGAACGAAGCGGTATATAGCTGCGACGCGTTATTGGGATCAGGATTGGAACCGTCGGTTGTGTAGTAAATTTTATCAGCGTTAGTTGATTTTGTCAAAGTAATTGTTAACTGTTCACCGTATGTCGTACCATCACCGGGATCAGCATCAACCCAGGCGGTGTCCGAATCTTTGTAATATTTCCAGGTTCCTGATACCGGAATATAGGCATCGCCAAAAGCATACCCCTTTACAACCGACAAAACATCAGAAACAATAAATGGTCCCGTATACAAGCTGCCGTTTGTCTGAGGATCGGTGCCGTCGGTCGTGTATTGTATCGAATCGGTATTGGAGCTGAGTGTTACGGTTAACTGATCGATAAATGTTGTTCCATTAGGTGGATCTGCTTTGATCCAGGCGGTATCGGAATCCATATAGTAGGTCCACTGCCCTGTCGCGGGAGTGAATCCCTGTCCCTTTGCGAGTCCCTTCACAACAACGACGTCGCCGGTAACATCAAAGGGTGACGAATAGAAAATAACGGTTGCGCTCGTCGCGGGATCCGAGCCGTCAATGGTGTATAAAATAGTATCGGTGTTCGAGGTCAGGGTGACCGTTAAAGAAACTTTGAATGTCGTACCGTCAACCGGATCAGCTTTGATCCACGCGGCAGCCGCGTCCTGGTAGTAGGTCCACTGCCCCTCGCCGTCAGTATAGCCCGACGCGACGGCCAGTGCTTTAACGACAAACACATCGCCGTCATTACCCGAAAGTGGTATCGGGCCGGTGTATATGTCAGAGGCGGTGGTTGGATCACTGCCGTCCGTTGTGTAATAAACAGTCACCCCACTGACCGTGTTGCCGTTTTCATCTTTCACCGTCAGAGTCACCGTTGTATCCAGAACAAAATGAGTGCCGCCCGGTGGATCGGCGGTGATAACCAGATCCGGTTTACCGTCATCCTTGAAAAACACATCCACCCACGAAATCGTCCGGTAGCCACTGTTGTCGTTTGCCTCTATGTAAAGCCTGCGCAGCTCATTCTGAATTGAACCGGCGTCAAAAGAGGCGCTGAACTTACGTCCACCGGCAGGTGTGGTTGAGGGGCCGATATCTTTCATATCCTTCCAGTCCTCTGACACAGGAAGTTCATCAGCGCCGCCGGTATTCTCGCCATCGAGCCAGTAGGAATAATTATTCTTTGGATCACCGGGGCTGAGCGCATACCGCCCGGTGAGTTTACCGGTACCGGTACCGTCATCAATCAGATCAACGGTCACTTCAAAATTGGAACTGTTCTCAACCTCAATCTGTGGAAAAGATTCTGCCGCGGTTACCGGCAGCTTATAACCCGGCGCATGCCAGTAGATCTCCGGCGCCCAGTTTGTATCGGGCATAGTGGGTTTGACCTCTTCCAACCCTGACGGCACATAGGTATCCATAAATTCAAAACCGGCGTGCATCAGGTTACCTTTAAACATGGGGGCGCCCGGTTTCGGCAGCCAGGTTTTCATAATTCGAAGCATAGTCAGCCAGTTATATCGGAAAGATATTTTATCCGGCCCGAGCCCGCCAGTGGGTGCCCTGCCTTTCATCTTGTCAAAGGCTTCTTTCAGCTCCGTTACCATATCACTCCACTTTGTATCAGATGGAATTCCATTGACAAAGTGTACATCGCGAAGATCACTGAGAAAATCCTGTACATCACCCCACCCTATTCCCCAATCATACACATCACTACCGGAACCCATACGTTTCATCAGATCAACTACTTTGGGAGTATAATAATTATTTCCCAGCATACTGTGGGTTTTAGCCAGATTTTTCGAAGCAAGTCCGCTGGTGCGATCCTTGCCATAGGCAAGATTCCAGATACTGACCAGATGAGGCCCAAGATTAAAGCCTACGCAGAAAATACGAAGCGCAGCATAGGGATCGCTGGCATTCTCCTGGAAATCGTCGAGACGCAATGAACGCGACGCGGAATAGTATCCATAATAACGGCTTGACGCAATGCAGGAAAAAGCAATTGTCGCATTGACAATGTTAGATTTCAGGCGGCCATCAACAGCTATTGAGCCAACGGTTTCGTTATAAGCGTTACTATGTTTGAAATAATCCGGAAAAGATTGAATTGCCTGCTGATAGTTAAGACTTTGCATCTGATATGGGCCGTCACCGCCTGACTGCATATTCCCTGCCCATTTCCATGGTGTAAACCCGGCGGAACCATCATAAAAGTAGCAGACAAGCGCCTCCTTTGTGGCAATAGCAATAGGAAAGCGCATATCATACCCTATGAATTCCTGCGCCCATGACGCTCCAAGCCCGAACATCAATCCTCCCGGAGCGGAACCGTTTGTATGTGTGTAGGGTAATCCTTCACCATTGGGCCCGTTAAGCGTGATATTATACCCTACAGCGTTGGTTGAGATTCCCGCGCTTGTACCGTAGTAATCAGCCGGATTCTCCGCGTCCTCCGCCTTGGTTCCCGGGGGCATATATCCTATGCCAAGCCATATCTGAGTGGGATGATGATCGGTTTTAACCATAAGCGGCGCGTCATTACGGGCTTTCCATGCAGTTGAGTCATAGTAGTCACTCTGTCCGACAACCGCGCCCGAAGCATCAATATCATCAGCGGTAAGAGGTGGTGCATATTTTTCAGTATCAGGGAACTTTAGCTCATACCAGGGTTTTTCACGCAATACCACATGAGCATACAGCGGGTATGGGGCATCACCGCTCTTAGGAATTTTTAATTTGTCATTCCATAACTTGATAATTTTCTCGCCGGGATTAAAATTTGTCTGTTTTCGCAGAGCATCCTCTTTAGAATGAAGCCTGTATTGAGTAGCACCGATTTTATCGACTGATAAACTTGCCATATCAGTTGGGGAGGTCACCTTTGAAGTTGTACTGAACCCGAAAGTCATAAACTCGAACACATCATTGTTCCATGAATATTTATCCTGCCGGTTCTCAATAGTAAGTTTGTCAGTGACCCATTGATCATCCACCAGGTCTATTGATATCTCAATATCCGCGAAAAGTGATGGTGTGATAAGAGCACATACTACAAGCAGAATCATTTTTTTCATTACTGGTTTCCCCGCAAGATAAAATGGTTAGAAGAATATTCAGGTTATGTTTGGAAGATCTTTTATGTTGCAATAATATGAACTTGGCAATTACCAACTTTTTAATATATCAGAAATAGCGCCACGGACACATCTCCCGTTATGCCATTTTTAAATATTTATTGCTATTTCAAAATATATTGCCTTGTATATAATATAGCAGTTTTTGCATTACTTTGTGTTATTATTGTATTTTTTCACTTACTTTATTATAAGCGCGCTTGTGATTTTAGCGGTGTGTTGGGCAGAAGTGCATGGAAGTTCAGGGTTTCCCGTTTAGGGGTTAAAACGTTATTTTCTGTAAAAAAACGTTGTGATGTGCTTGAATTTGTAAACATTTTTTAATTTTCCCTCCTTCAATAAAGCTTTGGAGGACACGAGATTTTGGATTCAACCCCTTAACCCAAAACCCTGAACCTGTGAACAATTACTCTTTTTATTTATGTATGATCAGATTCCTCACCAAACTCCGTTTGCCGACTTTCACGTTGAGCATGTAAATACCGTTACCTAATCCCCTGTGATCAGGTAAATCGACAATACTGTTAACCGGGGACTCTACCGTGTGCCGGTACACAACTTGTCCCGTCAGGTTATAAAGAGCAATGCTCATATTGGCGTTGGCGGCACAACGTATCCGTGAAACAACGCAATTTCCCATACGGACAAGTATTTTCCTTTGACCTGTTAAAAGAGTGCTGTTAATATCGCTCTGGTCAGTCACTATAATTGTCGCACTATACGGTCTATAATTATGAGAGGTAATTGTCAGGATTGCTTCTCCCTCTTCAGTGAAATTGGTAATCGGAATGGATACGGTTGAGCCGGATATCAGTTTTTTACCGGCCAACATTCCTGTTTTACTGTTCAGGATACTTGCCATACCCTTCGGAACGTTAAGGCCGGTCACTTTGAACGCGTCTTCATTAAATGAAACAGCCGTGTTATGTTTTGCGGTTATCTCTTTGGGGACGGCTGTCCACATGTCCGTTGTGGGGTCTCCGAACAGGTGGTAGATTTCACTGTGCAGCTTGAATTGAGACTTACAGCATTCACCATGGCGAATTAACCCATGATTAAATATCTCTCCCAGAATATAGGTAGTATCCCGCTCGGAGGCATTGACAGTGCTTTTTGGTTCATAAAGATTTCTCGGAAAAGAGGCGTCAACAAGTCCCATGACAAGCGCATCATTGGCGCCGCCTGCATAGGTAGTCGCAGTTGCGGCGACAACGCCGACAGCTCCTCCATCAGCTTTATTTAAAACATTCTCAGCAAAACAGGTCTTTTGAAATTCACCGGATGAACAATTAATGCTGTATATAACCGGCAGCATACCGCCGTTTTTTAATTTGTCAACTTCGGAAGAGGAGAAACGTGGTGTACTCCAACCGGAGCTCATTCCATGATCATAATGAAACGCTAAAAAAGCGCCTTTATTAAAAGCATTAACAACATCCGTACCGGAAGCATTCCATGAATAGTTTGGTTTTTGAATATCATCAGGAACGGGTTTTTTTGTGCTGCCTGACAGGTATCCTACATAACTTGGGTCCCAGTATTTGGGGCTGCCGTTGTTCTGGACATTATATAACCGCACTAAATCATAGCCAAATTTCTCCTTCATATGTCTTCCGGATGTCTCAACGCAATAGGTAAATGCCCATCGTTCCGTTGAACCATCATTTGTCTGAAATTGTGCCGCTGAAATCGCGGTATTATAAAAACTTTCTGTTTCAGGAGGAGTTTTCTCATATTTCAGAATCTTTCGAACAACGGCCATCGCGTCATTGGCGCTTGAAACGGATATACGGCCGCGGCCCATATCCGCCACATAATCACCCGATCCGCCAAAGCAGACATAATACAAATCGGATGTTTTGCTGGTCGAGCTGGAACTGGGGACGTCAGCCTTATCTCCGATTATCAGCATATGTGCCGGTTTTGGCGTGGTCTGGTTATAGAAATCCTTAACAGTGCTTGCAACATTGCTGCTTGACCACGAGGATTTTGAAACGATCTTCACATCATACCCTTTCATACGCTGCCAGACGGCCAGACTTTCAGCGGCCTCTTCAAAGGTCGATTTCGTTATAATAATAACATCGTCGGCATCGTCATCATCTATTTCCGAAACGCCCCTGGTATCAACAAAATAGCGGGCGTTAAGGGTATTGTTTTTCAATAACGAAAGCGCTGATTTCCGGTCATTGACACGCTGGACTACGGATTCTTTATTGGTAATTACCGCCTTCAATTTTGTAAAAACAGTTAATTGTCCGGAGGCCGGATTATAAGACATTGGACTCAGCCAAATAGAAGTTATGTAATTACCCCGATACTCCATTTTATTGTAAACACCCGCGATGGATGATGGATACGGTGCATTCGTTTCGTATATAGAGCGATTTTTCGTAAAAGGTGCGATTTCATTCTGATGATCAGGATTTATCGCCGGCGCGGATTGTGACGGGTAGAGCAGAACATTGTCTATAACATGACTCTCCTGTTCAATGATCCTGACATCAAGATTCGGGTTCGGGCCGGTGAGCATGCTGAAATAGGTTACCAGTACCGCAGGAGTGCCTTCCTGAAGGTTATTATGATACCCGGAAAGAATCGGGCAGCGATACTCCGTACCATCAACGTCCCTTTTATCCAATGCGATTTCCGGAATGGACAGTTCTATGGTTACCGAATTTGGTCCAGCACTAACTGTGTTACAGTAAGTCTCAGCATTTTCGTTAAAGGTGTACGCATCAGCATATAACATTGCACGCAACGTTAACAATATTACGAATAGACAGGCTGTCTCTCTTGTAGTAAAACGACACATAACTATCCCTCTCCCAAGTGAATTTAGGTATTATTATAAGTTCAGGTGGTTGTAAGACCTGAATGACTCATCCTGTGAACAAATCATACCGAAGTCTTATACATCCTCTTTTAATAATATAAGCCCAAAATATAGCACAAGAGTGGTAAACTTTGTACTTAACACCTTCATTTGCTCATTTTCTGCTTATATTTTTATAAGCACTTTTTTTTGAAAAAATGCTTTAAAAAAAAGTAAGGCCATCATTGTAAGTGGGGATTAGCTGTAAAAACGGCTTTGTTCAATTGAATTGTATCCGAAATGGATATTCAGAAGAGTCGTTTTTGACTCGCCATGAGCATAGTATTGAAAGTATGATTTCTTGTTTTGATCGTTTTTTGTTACCACTCGTTTACAACTCTTAACGTATCAACATGCTTGTTTTACATTACAAAATAAAAACGATTTCACGATTTTCATAAAAGCTTCCTCTTAAGTTAAAAATTATTTCATCAACAACAGCCTCAGCGCGTTCCGGTGCGCGCCCGCTGAAAAACGGCAGAAATATATTCCCGGGACCAGCTTACATCCGGCGTCATTCAGACCATCCCAGACCGCCTGATGCCTGCCTGCTACTGCCCGACTGTCAACAAGCGTGCGTATGTTTTGTCCGGCTGCGTTGTTGATTACCAGTTCCACATTAACCGCATGCGGGAGCTGATAGCAGATACAGGCTGCCTGATTACCGGAGTTTGAACCGGTTTGATACAGACTAAATTCAAGGGAACCAACATACGGATTTTTATCAACAATGCCCGTCACCTGATTATAATACAGAGCGCCCATATCCGCCCGCGTGTTGTCCGGGTCAAGCGGCGAGTTCGGATCCCCGGTATCAATACAGGGAGAACCCTGCTTGAGGTGATAATCATCGTCACCGGAATTCAAAAACATCGGATCGTCTTCAATATTTCCGGCGCCGTTCAATGTATGTGAAATACAGGAGTAGGTAAGTGCTGTTGCACCTCCCGAATACACCGAACCGTACTGGGTGTTATCCTTTGCGCTGTTGTGATAAATAATATTGTTCTTTCCTGTAAATGTTGCGGCACCGCCGTCGCCGTGCGTACAGATGCCGCCGCCAACATTTTTTGTGCTGTTATAAGCTATGGTATTGTTAATCAGCGTGACGGTACAATTTCCTTTTGCCAGAATACCGCCGCCCCCCATACCGCCGGCAAAATCACTCGTAAGTTCATTCCTGTAAATCAGGCAGTGCGAAATCAGCGTATTTGAGCTTTCAAGGTGGACCCCACCTCCGCCGCAAGTGCTTCAGGCGCCGCCACTTTTATTAAACGCTATTACGGAATGCAGGATTTTTGCATTATCGCAATTATCCAGAAACACTCCCATGCCCTTGGGATGATTGACCGCCTTATTATTGACAATAAGGCAACTGTCTATCAGGATAACGGAACTTTTTGCATACACGCCACCAAAGTCGTTGTTACAGGCCGCGTTGGAAACCCGGCTGTGCTTTAACGTTAATTCGGTGGAATTTACCATAATGCTTGAGCTGGGACCGTTATAGTCCGGCATGTAGCAATAGTCAATCACACAGTAATCAAGTACCGAAGCGGGTGCCCCGCTCTTAAAACGAATTCCTCCCCAGCGGTGTCCTTCCACAGCGTCCTTGCGTATAAAGTAAATACTGTCTTCCCGGGCGCCTTCCGCACGCAGCTCCCCGGATATTTCCCATGTATGGTTTCCGTTATGAAAAAACTTCGTGCCCGGTTTAACGGTTAATGTGCTACCTGATGAAACGGTAATACCACCGGTTACAAGATATTCACCAGGCCCGAGCGTTCCGGACTGAGAGCCGCTTATCACCTGCTGTGCACAAACCGAAACACACGATGTAACCACACACAGAAACAATAATCTATACATTGATTTTAATCTAGCCATAGAATATTTTATCCTTTCATTCAACTTCCCGATATTTTTTCAGATCATTCGCTCCCATTCAATTGTTTTTCCCTCTTTCATCGTTACGACTACCGAACAAACCAGAACGTCCCCGCCGTATTTTCTTTCGGGGTGCATACGTTGACAATATACGCGCCCGATGCTGCGGGAAGCGGCATTGCATGCCGTGCCCGGCCATTCTTCACAGTGTGCGAATAAATCTCTCTCCCCATAATATCCGAAACGGTTACCGAATACTTACCGCGAAAAGGTAAGTGAAGTAAAATCGAATTCGGTGTTATTTGTATCGTTATATTTTGTTTGATACTTTTTGATATATGACCGGCACTATTTGTCGTCCCTTCATAAGTAATCGTTAATTTAGGCCGTTTCTCCGTATCGGAAGATTCCGAAGAGTGGTAATAGCTTGCCTGTATGTCGTCATCATTATCAGGATCGGAAATTATCATAAACCCATAGTTTTTGTCAGGATTCGCATGAAATTCTTTCACCGTTGCGGTTACATGAAAAGTTTGCCACACATTATTTTCCGTGCCGTCGTAATGATATTTGTCAAGCTCCGGCGTCACATAGTCGCCGCCATCCTTTGTCCACGGCTGGCTCCAATTGGTTCCTGATTCCTGCCAGTGGGCGGTTATTGTATGGATTTTATTATCAGCTTTTCCTTTGGCAAGCATAAACTCGCCGAATTTATACACGGCTAATTCCGCATTGCTGATAACCGCGTCCGCAGGAATGCCGGAAAGGTCGAATGCAACGGCCACCCGGGCCCATGTTATGTCGCCGTCTCAACACTTGAAAAAGGTCAGAACCAGCTTAGTATATTCCCCGCTGTTTACTCCATCAGAGCAGGGATTATCTTCTTCGTTCCCGATATGAATATCACTGCATCCGGTATAGTTATTCACGCCGTTCTGCAATGTCACGGTTACTTCATCCGACCATGCTGCGGAATTGGTTGCGCAGTTCCAGGTCATCTGCGCGAACAGGGGGGTGAAAGAGAGGAGTAAGAATGTAAAAAACACAATAAGTTTAATGCAAACACCTTTTCTTAAGTTACTAAAAAGCTTTTCCACATTATCACCTTTCGTTTAAAGAATATCTTATTTAATAAAAACCACCTTTTTTAATATTTTCTGATTTCCAAACTGCACCTTAAAGAGTGAGACACTTTGAGAGAGCGGCTTTGAGTTTATTGACATCTGATGCATTCCTCTGGAAAAAAACATGCTGATAGGTGTTTGGCTTTGTCTTCCGTTAAGCGAATAGGGTGTAATTTTGTAGACACCGGCAGTTGTAATATACAGGTTTATTTTCCGGTTTTTGCCATTCTGCGTTATGAAAATATCCGCGAAACCGGCTTTTCCCTGAAGCTGACATTTTTCTTTACTGATAGAGACCGTCTGCGCGTTAAGAAATATGGTTATATCAGCCTTACTCTCACCGACTATCAAATCCACGGACCCGTTTTCATCCCAATCCACCATATCGATATGCGCACTTCCATTCATCTTTATATCCTGGCCGCCTGTCAATTTCAATTTCTTTCCCTGTGCTGAAATTTCCGGTGACGCATCAGTGCCGGTATTTTCGTAAAAGTAGATACTTCCTTCTTTCTCACCTGCAATAATGTCTTTTTTACCGTCCCCGTTCAGATCATACACTTCTGCTGAACAGCGATTGAGTGTAGCCGTATTGGTAACGGCAACAGTATGACCGGCAAATGCCGGTGCTGCATTGGAGCCAGTATTTAAATACACATAAACCCCATAATCCTGCGTTGCTATAACCAGGTCCTTTTTACCGTCATTATTCCAGTCAACAACAACCGGATGGGCGCTGTAGCCCACGTCAATGTCGGCTCCATTTGCCTGTATTTTACCCTTTGAGGTAAGCACAGGGGCTGTTGCCGAACCCGTATTGATGAATAACCAGACAAAGCCATCCCGGGAACCTACCAGCAAATCATAATCGCCGTCTTCGTCCCAATCCGCAGCCTGCGGAGCAGAGCCAAGACATCAATTAGCGAAAACGGAGATAGGGGTGCCGTCAGCCTGAAGTTTTGCTTCATCCCCGTTTATGAACGACGGCTGGCTGTTGGAACCCGTATTAATAAACCGGTACACGTTGCCATTCTCAAAATAGCCGCACAACAGGTCTTTTTTCCCGTCGCCGTTCCAGTCAACCACACAGGGAACCGCATACCAGATCATAGTTCCCTGCGGTTTCAGACCGGTTCCGTCGCTGAACGTTAATACTTTTCCCGCATGAAACGCCGGTACCGTCTGTGCGGTACTCAGAGCGGCAAAACCGCAGAGCAACATGAAAAGGGCGTAACATTTTTTCATGCAAAACCTCCTCATTGACAGAAGTGAGTCAATGTTATTCCTTTACCGCCCAGTACCGTTATCCCGGATGGATATTTATAGTCATAATCAACATCACAGTACTCAACAACACAGCAATCCATTGTAGCAGAAGGTACACCACTCAATATTTGAAACCTATTTATTCAATATCGTAATTGTCTTCTGAAATCCTTCGGTCTCCATTCTGCAAAGATATACCCCACTGGAAAGTAATTGTTTTTTGTTAAGTTCAACAAAATAACTGCCGGCTTTTTGATCTTTATCCACAAGAGTTCTGACCGGCTTTCCTTTTACGTTATAGAGTTCAATACTTACATGAACCTGTTTTTCAGTTTCAGGTATTCTATAATGTAAACGAGACTCATAAAAAGTTAATGTATGGGTTGAAGTTATTGTGTTTGTATTGGTTATTGGGGTACCATATATGATACTGAAATATTCATTACTTTCTGCTACAACAGTATCATTATCTAAACTTGAGATCTTAATTTTATAATCATCACCAACAACATAATCAGTGGTAATATCCCAATCATACGAACCGTTGTTTGGTGTAGAAGCTGTAATGGTTTTATCTAAAGAGCCTCCTTTTAAGAGCTCTATTTTAAGATTCCCACTGACGTTGCTGGACCATTTGATGGTACAGGTAGAATTTTGTTCCAGTGTTTCACCTCCATTAGGGGTAGACAAATTCATATAAATAGCGCCGCAGACATGTTCCTGGATTCCTGCATTTATAATATCTGTCTCAGACGCCTCTTTTTTAAATGTTTTATCAGGATAGATCAGGTATTTCGGCCCGCCCCAGTTATCATTATTCAGAACCGTGTTAAAATCGGCTCCGCCGTCTTCTTTAGGTATGCATTTACATTTTGCATTATTTTGTGAAGCCCATGATTGAAAAGTGCTTTTTGAATCCGAAAAATTTGCTATACCTACCAAAAGAGGATAATTGTCACATTTTTCACATCCATATTTTGCCCAATATGAATTCAGCGTCGGCACCGCCGAAGCACAGCCGCCTCAGCCATTAAACGACATCATTATAAAAACATGTTTTCCTTCACCGAGCAATTCGTAAAGGTCATACGAATTACCCTCCAGGTCCTTAAACTGGACATTGTCAATTTGAGTGAAGACTGATAATACCAGGCACATTATAAAAGCTGTGGTTTTAATTACATGATTCATATATCCCCCTTTTTAGTTAAAAAGAACTGATTACCATTAACAATCATGTTACTCTGACACTATCGCACCAGCATCATTTTCAAAACATTCCGGTATCCTCCCGCTGAAAATCGGCATAAATATATTCCCGGGGTCACTTCAAATCCATCGTTATTAAGTCCGTTCCAGATCGCCTTATGTCTGCCTGAAGCTTCCCGGCTGTCAATGAGAGTACGTACTTTTTTCCCTGACACATTGGTAATCACCATTTCAACATAAGCTGCACGCAGGAGCGCATAGTTGATTGAGATTTCCCGGTTAACAGAGTTGAACCCGGTTTGATACAGGTTAAATTCCAAAGAACTTACAAACGGGTTTTTACCGGCAATACCGGTTCCCTGATTATAGTACAACGCGCCCATATCAGCCCGCGTGTTGTCAGGGTCAAGCGGAGAATTCGGATCGCCGGTATCTATGCAGGGAGACCCCTGCTTGAGGTGATAGTCGTCTGATGCGGCATTAACAAATTGTGGATCACTTGTAATGTTACCGGTGCCGCTTAAATTATCTGAACAGGCAGTATAGGTTAGCGTTATTTTATTCCCTGAACATTGTGATTTTTCGTTAAAAAAGATGATATTGTTCACACCGGTAATAGTAGCGTTATAAATGGTGGCAATACCGCCGCCGCTGCCTTTCGGCTTATTATACGCTATTGTATTATTAATTAACGTCACGTTTCCGCCATCGCCAGACATAACACCGCCGCCCGGCTCATTGCATGAATTTCTATAGATAAGACAATGTGAAATCAGTACAACTCCATCTTCGCAGTGGACCCCACCGCCGCCGCAGGTGCTTCACATACCGCTATCTGTATTACTGTTACCCGTTATAATCGAATTGAGTATTTTCGCGTCGCTGCATTTTTTCACTGTTACACCGTTACCCTGGGGATGTCCGGTGGCGTGATTATCATTAATCAGACAGTGATCAATTAAAAATTTTGTATTAGATACATAGACCGCACCACCATATCCGGCAGCGGTACAATGCGAAACTCTGCTATGAGTTAAAGTAAATTCCTTGCCGCTCTTTACAATTATCGCGGATGGATTGTCATAGTCGTAATCGACGTCACTGTACTCAACGACACAGTAATCCATTGTCGCGGCAGGGGCGCCGCTCAGAAATCGAATACCTTTCCATTTTCCGGCACCGCTCTTTCTCGTAAAGTAAATACTGTCTTCTGCAGTTCCCTGCGCAGTCAACTGCCCGCGTATTTCCCATATAAACTTTCCATCGTGCAGAAACTTTGTACCCGGTTCAACGGTTAATATTTCACCGGCACCGACTGTAATATTTCCGGTAACCGTATACTCGCCCGGCCCGAGCGTCCCCGACTGCGGGCCGCTTATATCCTGCTGCGCGAAAAGAAGGGTAAAAGGAAGGAATAGGAATGTTAAAAAACCAGGAAGTTGACTGCGATTCCTTTTTTTGGTGTTATTGAAAATATTTTTCATAAGTTTAACCTTTTATTGAAAAGAAAGTTTAATATCATTGGCATCCATTGTACCACGAATAACCCACATTTTATCATCAAATACCACGCTTCCAAAACAGCTTCTTGTAGTCCACGGAGCGGAATTGGTTGCACACGTCCAGGTCGTCTGTGCGAACAATGGAGTGAAAGAGAGGAATAAGAATGTTAAAAACCCTGTAGCCTGACTCCAAACCCCTTTTCTGAAGTTACTGAAAAGCTTTTCCATGAATACAACCTTTCATTTAAAAGTCTAAAGAATATTTTATCTAATAAAAATCACCTTTTTTACAATTTTCTGATTTCGAAACTGCACTTCAAAGAACGAAACGCTTTGAGAAAACGACCGGGAATTGAATGATATCTACAGAGTAAGAAAAGTTTCAAACCTTTCATCAAACATCCTCCTGTAGTCTATACATGGCTGTCTTACCTTTATTTTTATCTACCGCACCAATGCTATCTTTAGTAGATCCCGGTAAGAACCTGCTGAAAAGCGATAAAATAGAAACCCGGTACTTCGTTACATCACGCATCATTCAAGCCGCCCTTCACGGTTATCGATTCCCTCATTGTTTATCGTATAAGCAGCGTCTTTTTAACCTGCCTTTTACCGCCCACGTCCAGATAGACGAAATAGATACCGGCAGGAACTTCAGCGCCGGCGGAAGATTCTCCGTTCCACATAACCGTGCGAACTCCGGCCGGACAACTTCCGTAATACAAAACCGCGACCTCTTTTCCAAGCCCGCTGTAAACACAAACTTTTGTCAATTCCTGTTCAGGCAAAGTAAACGATATTTGAATACCCTTGGTGTAGTCCGGTACTACTCTGAAAGATTCAATGGCCTGAGACGACATACACTCTTTTGGCTGTTTCACTCCAGTCGCACCCTTATAGTACCACACATCATTTAACTTGCTGCCGTTATCACCGGCGATTACCCATATCTTACCGTCATAAACAGCGGAACTGTGCGCGCCCCTCTTTGACCATTGAGCTGAGGCGGTCGCTTCTGTCCAGTTCTCTCCGTCAGTTGAATACCAGACGTCATTATACCGGGTATTAGTATAGCCAATCTCTCCGCCGAGTAACCACATTTTATTGTCATACACAACAACCGTATGCCCATCTCTCTTTGCCCATGCTGCGGATCCGGTAACTTTTGTCCAGTTGCTTCCGTCAGTTGAGCACCATACATCATTATTATCTTCAAATGATACAACCCCGTATTTGCCGCCGCCAAGCAGCCACATTTTGCCGTCATATGCAACTACTGCGTGACCTATTCTTTTACTCCATGGCGCTGAGGCAGTCGCCTCTGTCCAGTTTTCCCCGTCAGTGGAGTACCAAACGTCATTTTTATACGAATTTGCCATACACCCACCCATTATCCATATTTTATTGTCATAGACAACGGCTACCGGCCCTTCTCTGTCTCCCCATGCCGCAGATTCCGTTACCTGATTCCAGTCACTCCCATTGCTCGTTTGCCAAACCTGGCAGAAACGGAGGCCTCAACAGCCGTCCCGGCCGCCAAGAAGCCAGAGTTTCTCCTTGAATACAACACACCCCATACCGGTACTCATGCCATAAGGCGTCTTGGTATTAGCACATGTCCAGTTTGTGCCGTCAGTGGTAAACCAGGCATCGTTATACATTTCAGAATTTGCCACATATCCGTTTAACATCCATAGCTTATTATCAAATGCTATTGATGATTGACTGGATCGTATTTTCCATTGCGCTGATTGTGTCGCACATGTCCAGTTCATTTGAGCGGATAGCGGGGTAATGAATACTAGTAAAAACAACAACCCGACAGACACGGCAACTCTCTGTGGCAACGAATACCCAATTCTGAAAGACTCCTTCAGTAAAACAACTGCTCTTTTCATTGTAGCTCCCTACAGATAGTGAATATTTTTCTTGTTTCCTTAACTTTCTTCACCTACCGTACAAATACAACTTTCTTAACCTGCCTGTAATCATCAACGTCCAGCCGGATGAAATAGATACCGGCAGGAATATTTGCGCCTGAATAATTACTTCCATTCCAGGTAAACGAATGAATCCCGGCTGACTGCCTCTCTCCGCACAACACGTTAATCTCTTTCCCCGCGCCGTTATAGACGCTGAGTTTTATACTGGCGAATGATGACAAAGTAAAAGCTATGTGTACGCCGGTGGACCGGTTTAAAGATACGGTAAAATCCGAAAACGCTACGGATGAAATAGATACATCTTCCATCACACCGGTCGCACCCTCATAATACCAGGCATCATTATAATCTTCAGCCATACCGGGACTGCCTCCAATCACCCACATTCTATTATTTAACACAGCTGCGGCATAAGAACCTCTTGCCGGCCATTGCACTGATGATGTAGCCTTTGTCCAGTTCGCGCCATCAGTGGAATACCATATATCGTTCAAATAGCTGGAGAAAGTACCACCTCCCATTACCCACATCTTATCTTCAAAAACAACAGATGTATGATCCTCTCTTGCCGACCACCCTGCCGAAGCGGTCGCCTGGGTCCAGTCCTCACCGTCCGGAGAATACCAAACGTCATTCTTCACGCTGCGGGAAGCGGCCATACCGCCAAACACCCACATCCTATTATTAAAGACAACCGCCGTATGCCCCATTCTTGCGGACCATTGCGCCGATTGTGTCGCACATGTCCAGTTCTTACCGTCCGAAGAATACCACACATCATTTTTCAAATCACCGGAAACCTGTCCGCCGAGCAGCCACATTTTATTATCAAAGATAACCACCGGATGCGAGGCCCTTTTCCACCCCGGTGAATCAGTTATTAAAGTCCACTCAACACCATTAACCGAAGACCAAACCTGGCCGTAAATCTCGCCTCCTCAACAGCCCTCATGCCCGCCGACAACCCACATCTTTCCTTTAAAGTTGATGCAGGGGAAATATGCGTGCATGGGAAATGCCGCCGAATCGACAACCTTGCTCCAGCTTGCCCCGTCAGTGGAACACCATACATCATTTACAACATCTTCATTTCCCATTGAAACACATCCCTTTAATACCCACAGCCTGTTATCGAAGGCAACCGCGGCATGGCCGTATCGCGCTTTCCATTCGGCTGAATTCGTCGCGGCAACCCAGTTCATCTGAGCGGATAGAGAGCCAACAGAAATAAGCAAAAAATGTACCACTACCGCACATTGACTGACAGTAACACTTTTTACATACCGAAAATAGCTTTTCATTACGCCACCTCATACGTAACCGCATTAACCGGTACTATTTGAAATCGATCACTTTTTCCACCACATTTTGATTACCATGCCGCACAGTATTCCAATAAACACATATCCTGTTTTAATGATAACTTTCCTCATTTTTCTCTCCACACATTGAAAGAAATAAAAATCCTCACCGGCTGAACCATCTCTTTCTTTTCAAAAAAAGATGGCGGGAGAGGGGGCGTAAGCCGGCGAGGATTCTTGTATTAACATGTATCGTCGTTTTTGAACATTCTCCGGTTATTTGCTCATTTCCTGCTGTTTCGTACCTGTTCCTGTTAAAACCGGAACTTCTCAACAAGCGTTTCTTCAGATGTACGCACGGTAATAACATAGACGCCTGATGACAAGGGAAGTGGTATTACGCAACTCTCACTGCCGTTTTTATCCATACAGGACGTAATCTTTCTTCCCCGCAGATCGGACATCGTAACAGAGTACCCTTCCATAAATGGCACACGGAGGACAAGAGTATGCGCCATCCGTTGTATTGTAATACGCTTCCGCACCCCCTTCGCTGCCTGACCGGTACTCTGTGTTGTGCCGTCATACGTAATTGTCAATTTCGGCCGCAGGTTCGTTTTGGATGACTCGGAAGAGTAGAAAAATGAACCCTGATCAAGGTCCCAGCCTATCTGTTCCGGCACCAGGACAATAAATCCGTGATTTTCAGACGGCGTATCAATGAATCCCTGAACCGCTTTTTTTACGGAATAGTCAAACCAGCCGTTATAGCTTCCATTATAGGCAAATTTGTCACAGGGAGCTGACGCCGTATAATCACCGCCGGGGCTGCTCCAACTCGTTGATGCCGTACTTTTCTTCCAATTTGCTTCCTTGTCACTCCACTCCCGTGTAACAACATAAGCATTGTATGACGCAGAATAACTGCCTAAAGTCTGGTCATCATACTTATATATTTCAAACACCGCATCTGAAACTGCCGAATTGGAAGGTATTGAAGACAGATCAAATTTTATAACCACCCGGGCCTTGCTGCTGATATTGTTACCTCAACATACATACTCAACAATAGCCAATCGCTCACAGGATCCATCATTGGCTCCGGGAAGTTTAACCTCGCTGCTTGCAACTGCTTCTTGATTCGCAATATGGACATCCTCACAGCCCGAATACCCTTGCAATCCATTCTGCAGTGTCACGGTTACCTCATCCGGCCATGCCATTTGCATGCATAGAGCCGGAATACATAGCAGGAAAAGTTTCAGAGCTTTCAAAATATCTCCTTCAGGTTATATTGGTAAAAAACAAACTCATACCCAGACACCCCCGCCCAGCGGTATTGCCGGAATGACATCATTTTCTTTCGGTCAACTTTTTAGATCAAACTTAAAAATCATATAAATTCGCGAAGAACGAACTGTGTTCATCATCAACGGGCACCGGCTTTTCTTTCGGTTCGTAAACCTCAAATATGCTGCAATGAGGAAGCACGGCAGCAATACCTACCAGAAGCTCCTGAAGATAAATACAAGAGGCATTTATTGCATCCTCAGCGTTTTCTTCTTTTTCCCACAGCCCGAACATACCGAAGGTATTCGCGTCATTATCAACAAAAAACGTTACACTTTTACAACCTTGCATGCCCTCGATGTCGGAGCGGGACTTATCAGCCAGTTCCGCCATTGCTTCCTTTGTACCGGGCAAAACCCTGAATGTGATCATAGTCGCATGCATACAATCTCCTTTCCTGTTTACTCTTTTACCCCGATAATCAATCTTTTTATCTCCTTTTTGCCGGGATCATTTTCAAAACCGTCAGGGTACCAGGTTATTGCAACAAGCGCGAGATACGCTCCGGGACCGACCCGTCTGTCATTTTTATTCCTGCCGTCCCAAAGGTAGACAAGCTTTTTGGAATCTTTAAGATACGCCATCTTCCGCCGTGCAATAACCTCATTACCAACTGCATCATAGAGCGTAATTAACCCTGAATAGCGCTCATTATCAGGGATATTATCCATAATATCCGGCGTTAACGTAATGACCATAATTCCTTCATGCTCACCGTCATTATTTGTCTTAAAACTCAGAAGCATCTCTTTAATTTCATTATTATTCAAAAACTCATCCGGAAGCGTTATGGCGATGTCAGGATCAAACAGTGTCCCCTGCAATACAAGCTCATACGGGCCCTTTTGTATTACCGTTACTTTTATAACATCTATCGGACGCCTGATATTCTCCGGATTTTCCTGATAATTTTTATTCGCGTCATACACATTGTCAGACAACGCCCATTGTATCCGAATAGAATCACCGTCCTTAACAGATTCAACTCCGTAAAGCTCTCTGACATGGAACACACCTTTTTCATCCTTCTGGCTGAGCACTTTCAGTTTTGCCTCAAAGGTCTTCTGCGCATCGTTGCTGTAATAGATAAAAGGCTTCTCCTTCGTTATCTTCTCAACGTTTTCTGAAAAGATAACGGTCAACTCATCCCTTCCCAGTTCGGTAAGGGAATCCTGCTGCCCATTATTTATTATTACCACGGAATCTATAAGACTCGCGTCCATAATTATCGGCGCGATCGAATCGATAATCCGTATCGGGTTGGATGTCGGAAGCAGATAACCGCCGTTTTTGAGTAACAGGGTATCGGTAACTTCCAGAATATCCTTATCCGTCACATAGGTCTGAGGTTTGTCTGCACCCTCACGAACCTTCAGCGCTATCCCGTCAGAAACATAGCTGTAATCCATTACCGTAAATTTCCGATGTTCAGGCAGTTTTATAATTTCTACCAGTTCATCAATATTATCCTCAATCTTAGTACCGTACAGCTCAATAAAAACACTGTCAACAAAGCCCTCCGCATTATTGTCAAAGTAAATACCATTTCGCAGCGTTACTGTTCCGCTCAAAATAAAAGGAACTGTAACGCGGAGCGTATCAAGCGGAAGCTTTTGGTTCCTGAGAATCGCGACAATACTGTCTTCTTCGCTGTGCTGCAGAAACCCGTCACCCTGATTCGGCCCAGCAATTTTTCTTAAGAATGTGCCGGTAAAATATGAACCCTTATAGGAAAGTTTTAGTGTTTCCTTGTCCTTATCATTTCCTTCGGTATGGGTAATCTCTACAGAAACATCTTCATACCCGTATAACACATCCACTTCCTTTTCGGTAAAACGAATTTCCAACGTCCCCATGGTCTCATCAACAAGGGAAACCTGATTGCCGTTATAGTAAAACGCGAGGGTTCTGTCCCAGCACTCAACAGTATAGTCGTCTGACAACGAGGCATTCTTATCAAAAGCAACATTAAACTCTACGTGGGAGGAGGTGTCTTTCTCAATAACAATGGTATCGCCGTTATCAGTTATCGAATCCATGAATACATGATAATCAATATTCATAACAAACTCAGTCGTATCACCGGTCAGGGGAAACAGTTCGGAAAAGTTAAAGCCGGTAGAATCCCACTCGTCAACAGGGTCTATACCATTGACCGACAGATCCACAGGATACGATATTTGCTCCTGAGTGATCACACTGATTACATTATCCATAAGAAATTTCATCAGAACTTCATACTCTGTATTTTCAAATGCCCAGAGATTGCTGCCGGGATTTGAACTGGAATACCCGTTTGTTTTGATATTTTCAGTCATATTCTGAATAGATTGCGGAGCCGTACCGTTACTCGAAAAATAGACGGTAAAAGTCGTCGGTACATCCGTGCCCGCTACATAGGCGTCCGGGTTTCCCATCATCGGCTGATTCGCCTCGCCATCGGAAAGAAAGATGATATAGTGACATCCTTTTGGATATTTCGATGATAAAAACGCATGCTTTGCCGCGTCAAAACCTGAGTTAATATTTGTTCCTGAAAGATTATCAAAAATATTGGATGGTTCATATTTTAAATCGACATGATCATTGTTAACCGTGTCGATTTCAAGAAACCCCTGAAGAATTTCCCAGCCGAATTTATTATCAGGAGGAAATTTAGTATTGAGTTTAAAAAGCGGGAGATAGGCGCCGGTGCTCTGTTGCGGGCACTGTACAAAATAATCACTGTCTGTCGGATCAAAAAAGAGATATGTTCTGAAAGCCGCGATACCGACTTCAACACCGGGGAACTTGATTTTTAAAGTGTCGATAAGATCCCGGGTAACTTTAAACCGGTTTCCCCACACATCCATACCGGTCATACCATTACCGCTCATACTTGTCGAGTTGTCAATAATAAAAAATATTGACGGGGTATACACGACCTGCTCATTTACAAAAATGGGCGTGCCAACGTGTACATATTCAGACATGGCAACAATCTCATGCGGAACAGAAATGGTCGAAAGATGCAGGTTTTCAGGCTGTCCCGTATAACCGAATTTACAGACCTCCTCTGCGGAAACAAATGAACCGGCAATAAAATTGAAACACATTACCACCAAAGCGGCATATTTCCCCAACGTCAACACTCTCGTGTAATAAGGATTAAACATTACATTCCCCCTGCATAAAAAGTGTAAAAAACTGCTGTCACCCGACAGTGCCTGTCAGATTCAGCACCCCACTCCTTTTTATCATACACCCTTTCATTCAACATACCAGCCATCTCTAACGAAGCGCCGGTAAAAAGTCACCCCCTCCTTGGGAGAGGGGAAAGAGGAGGGGTATGACTTTCATCACCCGTAACAGGTGATATTTTCAGTTTTAAATTGTTTATTTCTTATTTTTCATTAATTCATTGATAATTGTTCATTGTTTAGTTATTGAATTGTTGAGCTGAAAGTCCCCACTGATTTTATTTGTTTATTGTTAATTGTTAATTGTTAATTTTGCATTGCTAATTGCTAATTTTGCATTTTCCATTGTTCATTGTGCCGGCCTGACCGTGCGAAACCCGAGAAAGTTGTACAGATAATCCGGTGGAAAGAATCGGCGGTTGGACGAGCGAAGAAATGTCGCGTCATTCCCCCAACTGCCGCCGCGGGCGATATGGCTTGGGCCGCTGTCAGGACCAATTGGATCAACCACATCTTCCCATGAATAACCGCCGCCCCACCAGTCATTGCACCATTCGTATAAATGTCCACTCATATCATATAATCCATAAGGGTTCGGTTTTTTTTGGGCGACCGGATGAGTACCGAATCCGGCATTACCGCTCCCCGGGTCCCAAGCATTGACTTTCCATACCGTGTAACTGCTTATTTCCGCCGTATCTACCTCCACAGCCGGATACGGTTCATAATTTTCCCCCCAGAAATAATCAGTAGCAGTGCCTCCCCGGCACGCATACTCCCATTCCGCCTCAGTCGGCAGGCGATAGCCATTTTTCTTTATAGCGACCACAACCCCATCCAGTGTACATAATTTGCCGGGTGCACCACTTATTGAATCATACGTATATACTGTATCAAAGCCGTTCGATTTACTAAGGGCATTACAGTAGAGCGCCGCATCACCCCACATCATCAAATAGGAGGGATATCTGTCGCCAACACCATATTCGATACCCCACCCCGGAGTCTTATATTCAGAATAGGCGCTGCTCATTACCGCATCATATTCTTTCTGAGTAACCAGCGCCGTATCCATCCAGAAATCATAGGTAAAGCTGACCGTATGGATCGGTTGTTCTCTTTTTGCGTCTGTATCTTCTATTGAGTCGGGCTCCCATATATTCGGATCAGGCTGCCCCATTTCAAAATCATGACCCCTTGCCTGAATTTTAACCATAGAACCTTCATATTCAAGCGCTGCGGACGGCGTCCAGGGATTTGAAACAAAGAGCGTACACCGCATATCCTGCTGGTCATAGGTCACAATATCGACTACTCTGTGTTTATAACCTGCGGCTGTAACAACGATTGTATCTATAACCGTCTTTACTCCCGGTGCTTTCCCGGTGGCTGCACACGTTACCGTATTCTGCTGAATCGCCGCCTTTGAGAAACAGGCGCCGCCGGTTAGTACCATTTTATACACCAATCGTACTCCCGCTTCTCTGACAATCACATAATAGATCCCCTTCGCAAGATCAGGCATGACAACCGGGATTGTTCGCTCTCCGGAAGAGGCGCCGTTCAGATTCGTATTGAACATACTTCTTCCTCTGCTGTCAACTATATTCAGTGATATCGCACATTTCCCCTCACTCATTTTAACAATAAGATGTTTTCCGATGAAACCAAGTTGAACCAACTTCCTATTACTATGGAAGAAATGGATAATCGGTGTTATTGTATCTCCTTTAAGATGAAACACTCCTACCGCGTCTGATTCGGTATTGAACTGCGAATAGTTTTTTAACTGAATGCCGGCCCCGGCAATCGCACTGCCGTCCGTACTGAAAATCCGGCCGCTGATACTTATCTGTTCAGATGAAACTATGCATACAAAAAGCATTAGAACTACAATAATCTTAAGATACACCATTGAAAATTACTCCTCCATAGTCATAATATGACACTAATGCGACACGGTAACATACTGAGTATAACTGTGACGTCCCGATTTGACCGTTATTAAATAGACACCGGACGACTGTCGTTTTGTATCCCAAACGCACACACTATTGGTAATCTCACGGGATACTACTTCTCTACCGTTAAGCGAAACAATCGTTATATATGCTGTTTTCCCGGCATCCGGCAGCAAAATCCGAATAGTACCAGCGGTCGGATTGGAATAGATTCGTACCGGTAAAATGGATTGCAACATACTTTTATTCTCTTTAACATGGGTTGCTGATCCTAAATAGGTTTTAGCATATTTATGAGCCTGATTTGAACCACCCATCATACTACCCGACTCTGTCATGCTCCAAAGAAGGGCTCCTTTAGAATCCATCTCCTGCATTTTGCCGGTATACCAATCCGCGACAAAAACATTACCATTGGGAAGACGCTGTGCACTACCCTCATTCGGCGAGGCTTTAAACTTAAGTTTACATGTCCATTCCGGCGCATCCGGACCAAATGGTTTGCCCGACGTCCGGGGATAGATGCCGTCGCCATTACCGGGAAGTTTCACCGAAACAGCCGTGCTGGTTGAATTATGAAAAAAGAGGATGTTACCACCGCCGGGAACTTCAAGATTTGTTCCGGGAAAGAGTATGGGAATCCAGACAGCACAATGGTGGTCTTCTATATAGTCGTTTACGGTGCAGCCGTAAGAACTCGCGTTTCCCCATCGATAGAGTATATCACCGCCTTTTCCATACTTACCGCCCGTATGCCCTTTTGCTTCCAGAGTTGTGGTACTGTGATCAATTATCATAAATTCAGAAAAATGTTTGACACCCAGGACTATCTGATCAAGCTCCGCGTTATAACTCACACTGTTTATATGCGTCCAGTCATTTCCCTTTCCAGGCAGATAATTCTCATCAAGTAATTCCGGGTTATCATCGGGATTTGAGGTACGATGATCCCAGGAACTCCACTCCCACACTACCTCCCCGGTCGTTTTACCGGTCGGTTTAATCTCCACCACTTTATCATACATCACTTGAGCCCCAGGGGCCATTACTGCGCACACCAGCAGGATATGCGGCACACCTTCCGGATCGGCAGGATCATATAACACCTCCATATTGTGGTGCGGTAAATAGTCTTTGCTGACATATTTGAAATCCCAGACAATATCTCCATTCCATTTGATAATCTGATATCGTCCACCGGCAAGAGGAACCATTTGTGCAAATAACTTGGAATCTGGATCCACTCCACAGAACACGACACTGCTGTCCCGAAGAAGGTGGGCACTCCCGGCAACCTCATAGGCACTTTTCCAGACATGAATTTCTTTCTGGTCATTATCATAGAGAAAACAATCTTTTCCCAGTGCCATTGAAAAAAACACATAGCCATCGTAGATATCCTGTGCCGAAAGCGGTATCAGCACACTTGACAACAGTGATAACGCCAAGTAGCATATAGTATTACTATTCTTTAAAGCACGCGCAAATCTTCGATGAATCTTTGTCATGTCAAACCTTTCTGATATGTTTTCAAAACTCTCCACGGATACCGGTTCAAAGAAAAGGTTCACAGTTCAAGGTTGAATGAATTTTTGGTATGCACGTTTACAAATTCATTCATTACCGCAAGCTTGTTTTCAAAAAAAGTTATAAAAACTCTCCCGGAGAGCCTCTGAATGGTTACCTTTTTCAATGAATTTAGTTATTACCCCCCACCAAATCATTACTATGGTAATTGAAATTCTATCAAACCCCCGTTTGTCGCCGCGTACAACAAACCGTTCTCCTCATGCACCTCAATATCCACAATAACTCCCATATAGGGTGCTTCTTCATTATCAAAATTATAGAAGTGGTGCGTTGTCCAGCCGTTTTCGTTAAATTGCGCTAATAAAGAAAAACCCATTAACCCCATCCATTTATTCCCTTTTTCGTCAACAGCCATTGAAAAAATCGGCATATCGATATTTTCGTTTTGATACACGGTGAACTGCTGTCCCTTCAGTGACGTCAGCCCCATAAACGTCACAATCCATTTTGTATCACTTCCGTCAATAGCAACAGCGGCGATATTATCATCAGGTAAATTCGAGTTTTGACTGGTATACACTGACCAGAGTGTATCGTCAAAAGATGCGATACCGTTTGATGTACCGACCCATTTTATTCCCCTGGAATCTATTGCGACAGTTTGAACCATATCATCAGGCAGGTCCGAATCCCAGGACGTGTAAAACTCCGATCCTGTTACGGTCAGATGAACAAGCCCGAAATCCGTAGCTATCCATTTTGTCCCGTCTACATCTTCGGTAATTTCAGCAACATAATCATCCAAAAGCGCGCCGTTAAACGAATCAAAGTTTTCCCATGATATACCATCATACCGTTTGAGGCCTTCTTCGGAAGTACCTGCCCATACAATACCGCTGTTATCACACAGCAGCGAGGTTATCCTGCTGTCTGACAACACATCACCAACCAGACATACCTGCCATACCGATCCGTCAAACCGCAGCACATCACCTGAATAGGTACCGACCCACAAAACACCGTCCTGATCCATTGCAAGCGCGGTAACATAATCATCTGTCAACCCCGAATTCTTAACCGTATAGACATTCCAGAAGTTAAAAGCATCTATATTTACTGTATCTTCAGATGGAATGTATAAACCGGTATTTGTCAGGAGTTCCGGTGGCTTAAGCGATTGTTCCGTAGAATAATACAACCCCGGAATCATACCTGGAGTCAGTGAATCAAAGATAATGACCGTTTTACCGTTCTGCGTAAAACTGTTATCACTGGTGATTTTTTTAAATAGTGTCGTTCCTGGTATAAAAAGGTATCCTCCGATTGTATCAACCGTATCCGGTAGAAAAACAAACGCGGCACCCGGTTTTTCAAGGGTCCCGTCCGGAACTTCTATGGAATCTCCGGCAACAGTGATATTCGGAATGAAGAGACGCGTTCTCTGGGAAAGATGAACCGCTTCGATGTTATAGACGCCCGTATCCTTTACAATGAAGGTATACTCCCCAGAGGCGTTTGTCGTATCAATACGCACATCTGGGATAATTGCATCTTTACCGGGATTGTATGTTTTTGGTATTAAAAATACCTGTACGCGGGATCCGGCTGAACCGTCCGAATTCAGTATAACTCCAGCCACCGCGCTGGAATTACCGTCTTCCGTGCTGCCGCCCGCGAGATTATCTACGGAACAGCGCCAGAGTCCCGACCCAGTCAGGATACAGAACAGAACCAGAATACGCAGTATTTTTTTAACTATCATCATTTTTTCAACGTGTTAAAAACCGGAAAAAACTGGAAATTGCAGCGATATACCTGTTCGGGTTCATGATCATCCGCAGCTATCTGTGACAATTTCTTCCTGAATTCCCGGATTTCTTCTTTAATAAGCTGGAACTTTTCCCGCGATAAGGACATAGTAACCCCCGATATATCTCTCTCTTCCGCTGTAATATTTTCCAGGGCGAATTTTGCCAGATCAATCATTTTCACCTGAAAATTAGTCACATGAAAAGAGTGTACTTCATCCCCTGTTGTAATAACATTATCTACCGGCTTATATATTCCATTCTCGTTTTTGTTGATCAATTTTAACGTTTCAAGCAGTTCCACGGCTTTTTTTGCTTCGCTTATTGTGATATGGGGTTTTAGTATATTCGCTAAAGTGCTATAATCACCATCAAAATCATAACAATGCATCAACTCCCGAATTAAAACCATGTACCAGCGGGAAAAAAGAGTTAATTGCCCCTCGTCTAAATATTTAACCTTTCGTTTCCGATAAATCATTATCTGTTCAAAGTAATCATTTTTCTCTTCTATTGTTCTTGCCCGATCAAAATAGATCAGTTTCTTGAAATAGTTTATTTCGGCCTTACTCAGACCTAAAACACTGCTGAGTTTAACAGCGTTAGTGATATTCAAGCCTCTATTCCCTGAGAGTATATTCGCGAGATAGCCGGTTGATCCAATATTCATTCGCAGCAATACCGAGCGATGGGAGAAATTTTTATTCTCCGCTTTTTTCTCCTTGAAAATATCTTTCAGGAATTTTCTGTAATCAAGATATGAGTAAATTTGAATCATGATAATTCTTAAATATTCAATCCTATAAATGTAAGCACAATATATTCAGGTAATAAATTTTAAACCACCTTTATCGACTTAATTCACTATAGTTAAAAATGTCCTATTTCCATTTTTTTCAATACTTTATACCATTTTTCTATATTTTTTCATAAAATACTTACCTAATGGATAATATAGCACATTCTCTTTGACTATGTGTCGTAATTATTATTTTCTGCTTACATAAATGTAAGCACTTAAACATTAAAAAAATGGAAATACCAAGAAATAAATATCTCAGTATTTCCATACCACACACCCTTATTTAAAAAACGCTTCAGAATTGTATGTCGTTACAAACTGTCAGTTCATAACATCCAAGCCAAAACAAGGCAAAGGTATGGTAATTTCGGATACATGAGAGAAAACTGGTATTTTGAGTACTTTGACACCTGTTTCAAAATAAATCGTTTACATTTTTGTAAGCACTAATTTAGCCTATTTTGTAGTTTTAGAATATATTTCAACAACTTATTAAGTTTTTTGCTATATTAATACACATATTCACGATTTTAATTATAAGCACGTTTATTCGGGTGGGACAAAAACACATTAGCTCTATAGTTGTAGATGGGAGGGGACTTTGTCACAACAGTCTATTTCTGTCATTTCTGATATATGTATTTTAACAAAGCCAATGGAGGTAAAGATGGTTAAGTTAAGTAACTGGTCTTGCGGCATGTTGATCAGTATCTCACTTTTTGTATCAATTGTTTCAGCAGCAGTAACCAATGAAGCTTTGTCTGTTGACGGTTCCTCAATCCCCGCGCGTGGTGATGCCGATTTAAAAGTCACAACTCCCGTTTCTGCTCAGCAGCTATGGGACAAATTCTATACAGACACCATACTGCCCAAAGGGGTAACAAACCTTAGTGTCGAATACTCAACCGGGGCGAATTACCCAGAAGCGGCAGGGCTCTATACAGGATTGGGAACTATCGCCGGTATAGACCCTAAAGATGGTATTCTGCTGACCAGTGGAAAACCTACATTGGCAATAGGACCCAACGACAGCGAGATGGAAGGAGAAGATCATGATGCATCGAATGAAAATTCCGGTGATGACGACCTTTTTAACATGCTGCCAACCACAGAACATAAAACTTATGATGCCTGTCTGTTTACTCTAAAATTTACCACAGACACCTCTGTTCACGGACTTACCTTTGATTTTGTATTTGGAACCGATGAGTATCCTGAATTTGTTAATTCTCCTTATAACGATATTTTTTGCGCATTTCTTGATGGAAAAAATATTACCTTTGACCATGACGGCAATTATATAAGCGTGAACAATAACTTTTTTAAAGTTCCCAACACCGATGATTCAAAGGATTATAACGGAGTTGATCTTAATCCTCCGCCGAATGCGCACCTGAATCTTGAATATGATGGTTTTACTCCTCTGCTTCGAACATCAGACACCTTAACAGAGGGTAAGCATGTCCTTAAATTCGCGATTGCCGATGTTGGTGACCATATTTATGATGCGGGTGTTTTTCTTAGTAATTTCAAGTTTGAATATTCCGGGCAGGGTACCGACCCGGTAACAGTTACCATACTTGCGGATCAGCAATATACTGTTGCGGATGACGCTCCTGCCGGAACACATGTCGGCAATGTACTGCTTAATACATCAAACCCTTCAGGTGTAACCGTAACGGTCATTAATAATGTGCCGGAATTCGAAATAAGCTCATCGGATCCCTTTGAAATAACTGTGGCAAATGGAGCAAACCTTGATGTAAACGTTACAGATTCGTATATTCTTACTGTAGTAGCAATCGGAGGATCCGGTCCGAATGCGACTTATGACACCTCCAATATAGTAATAACAATCACCGGCAATACTGAAACGATTAGTACCGGCAATATATTAAACACCCTGACCTGCCTGGTTGTAAACGGTGATAACCTTACCATTAATGGCTTGACAGGCGGCACTTACAATCTCGGTATTACTAATTTAAAAGGACAGGATATACTCAAAATAGTAAACGGAAGCAAAGCAGTAATTGACATATCAACAGTTCATTCCGGCATCTATTTTGTCTCTATAACATCAAAAAACGGAAAGATTTTCAGCAAAATTCACATCGGCCAATAACGGATATTCAGAAAACAAGATACTTCCGGCTATTGAAATCAGATAGCCGGAAGTATTTTTTTTTAAAATAAAAATGTAATTATCACACTTATTATATTAAGGTAAAGGTATATCATGAATGAATTTATAAAAAAGCATTACTGGCTAATTACGATTCTGGTTTGCACCCTGTTTCTCTTTTTTTTATCAGCATCGGTAAAAGCAATTTTCAATCCATCATTAGATAATCCTTTAAAATATCATTTTTTCCGCTGGAGCAGAGATATGGCCTCTGTCGAAATCCCTTTAAAGCAAAGAATAAAGGATATTGCGAAATTATCTGAAAAATTTAATATGCTGAACAAAAACGCGAAAAATGACTACCAGAAAATGGTGAAAACATCATTGGCAAATGATCAGATAATTCAATCGGATTTGATAACCGTACAGAATATATTACGGGAAACAGATGGGTTAAAATCTTCGCTGGCACAATTAACAAATAAAGATATGCTGCAACTTCGGGAAATACTCCGGACTGAGAGTGAGTTCTGGAGGATATATGGAAATCATGCTGTAAGATACCTTACCAATAAAACGACCTACAATAGTATCAGACTTATTGTTGACCTGAAACGACAGCGAAATATACTTATTTCCTCTTATGATAATTACAACAGCCACCTTAA
>CBDVBE010000020.1:0-30515 GCA_965372145.1 uncultured bacterium
TTTTATATAAATTAAGGCATGGATTCCCGCTAAAAGCATGCGGGAATGACGTTTCCGGACAAGCACTATGTAAAAGCAGAAAGTCTATTTCCATAGCCTTCTGCTTAACATACTGTTATAATGCCAAAAATCGAATCGCCGTCGCCTTCACACTCACATACACCTCTTTCCCGCAGGTCAAATCAAGTTTTTCTGTTGATTCCTGTGTGACAAGGGCTGCTATTTCCAAACCGATATCAATAATGACTTCTATACCGAGCCGGACCGGGCAGATGTCTGTGATCGCCCCTCTAAATACATTACGCGCACTTGATGGCGATGGTTGTACTGCAATGGTAACATCCTCACTGCGAATGATGACATTGCCAAATCCCGGTTCAGCATCAGATGCCAGCAAAAGGGAAAGGCCATTGGCAATAAATTCTGCACAGGTATCGGATTTTGATCTGTTTTTTTTCAGCTCGCCGGGAAAGAAATTTTTTATTCCGATAAAATTAGCAACGAACTCCGATTTAGGATGTTGGAAAATTTCCCGCGGGGAACCGATCTGTACGATCCTGCCGTGTTCCATAATCCCGATACGAGTTGCCAGAGCAATAGCTTCTTCATAATCATGGGTGACATGTATCATGGTGAGACCATGATTACGGTTTATGCTTCGCAGTAGTGCTCTCATTGAACCACGGGCGCTTACATCCAGTGATGATATCGGCTCGTCAAGCAGCAGGAATTGCGGTTGTACAGCCAATGCCCGTGCCAGAGCCACGCGTTGAGCCTCACCACCGGAAAGAGTGTCCGGTTTTCTGTCGAGGAGTTTGTCTATTTCTACTACCCCGACAATTTCCTCCACAATGGTATCTATCTCAGTGCGGCTCCGTTTATGACATTTCAAACCATAGGCTATATTCTGCCATACAGAAAGATGGGGAAACAGGGCCTGGTCCTGATACACAAGACCAATGCCGCGTTTTTGAATTTGCTCATGTGTTATATCAGTTCCATTACAATAAATGTTCCCGGAATCTACCGGCATAATCCCCGTTATTGTTTCAAGAAGAACAGTTTTGCCAACACCTGAAGCGCCAAGCAGAACAAAATATTCGCCTTCGCTGACCTCAAATGAGATGTCGCGTATAAAAAAATCGCCAAGCTGTTTTGACAACTGTTCAACTTTGAGCATAGCTTTTCCTGTGTGAGATGAGCCGGAATGCTATAAAAAATAAAAGGCAGATACAGATGAATATAACTGAAACGGGTCGTGCATATTTTAAACCAAAGGCCCCAAAGCGTTCATAAATAAGAATTGGTGTTATCATCGGATGATAGGCGATTATAATAACAGCGCCGAATTCACTCATGCCTCGTGCCCACATGAGAATTAATCCTGAAAGGATTGCACGCCAGGCCATGGGTATGGAGATGGTAAAAAATACCCTCAAAGGAGAAGCCCCAAGGTTCATCGCTGCTTTTTCAAGATGCTCGGGTACCATGGCAAAGCCGTCTCTGGCAGCGTTAATAAGAAAAGGTATACTGACAAATGCCATGGCAACCATAATACCTGCATAGCCGCCGACAAACTGTATTCCCATTTTATCAGCAATACTTCCTATAAAAGTGTCTCGTGAAAAGATACCAAGAAGCGCAATTCCTGCTGCTGAATGAGGAATGACAATAGGTAAGTCGATTATCCCATTAACAAGCTGCTTGCCGGGAAACTGTTTACGAGCGAGTAGATAAGCGAACGGTATTGCAGCAAAGGCAAAAAGTATGGTTGCTGCCATCGATGTAAAAAGGGTCAGCCAGATGCTGCTTTGCACTTCCGTGTCATTGACGGTATTTGCCAGTTGTCCGGGCGAACATTTAAAAGCCATGTTAATCAATGGCGCTACAATAAAAAGAAGAACCAGCCCACCAAGGGCCGCAAAAACGAGATGAACCGGTTCAGGTTTTTTATAATTCATACGATGACTAACTCTCATTCGATACAGGCTTTGCATACTGTTTTAATGCATCAGGAATAGCGTTGTATGTGTCGGAAGGCGAAGGTACCATTGACGGCTGACCATTCTTTTCCATAATGGCCATGCCTTTTGATGCATCAAGGATAAATGCAACGAATTTCTTTGCCAGTTCAGGATTTTGCGCATTTTTGGGAATGGTTATACCATACACCATGGGTGCACCTTTTTTAGTGACTGTTGTTCCCGGTTCCTTTCCACTGATGTCAATTGAGGCTGTTTTATAAAAGCCTGCCAATTCCGGTTTTTTTAAATTTATTTCATCAGGAAGGAGTAAATATTTAAGGTCATGCTGCTGTGCCACTGAACGATAGAGAAAGATATAATCAATGGTATGGGACTCTAACAGTGCAAGCAGATCGGTTTCTTTGGGACGGATATATTTATTGTCTTTTTTCAGCAAAGACTCACTGAGTCCTGCTTTTTTGTAATAGTTTTCAGCAAGTTTCATAGTAAGTACCGCCCGATAACCACACGGATCAGCATTAGGATCGGAACGTCCGAAATAGACATCTTTATTTGAAAGGATATCATACCAGTTATCTTTGGTGATATCTTCGCCACGCTTTGATTTCTCCGTATATACCAGTGTCATCTCATTGCTGGCGAATTTGATATTCCAATCAGTATAATCAGGAATAAGCAGGGTGTTGATAACCGTATAATCAGCCGAAGCCATGATGTCACAAGGCTTTTTAAGGTCGGATATTTTTCGGGCGCAGGTCCTGCTGCCGGCAGATTCAAGGAGAATAGTTACATTCGGATTTTCTTTTTTAAAGGCTTCGGATATTTGCTTAAACGGCACTGAGAGGCTTCCTGCATGAAATAGTATCAATTTTTGAGCCTCAAGGCTTTTCTTTTTTTCAGTGCATGAGATGAAGAGACATAAGATTATGGTAAATACTACGACTGAAGTCACTTTTTTTAATACTGAAATTATATTCATTATTTATTACTCCTTTTAATTAAAATATAACATGCCTCATGGATATGCATAGTATGACATAACGAAGAAAAATAGTACCAATACCGGTTGGTACGGTAGTTATGATAGGTTCCATACAACGCTAGAATTTTCCAATAAAGAAAATTTCCGGACGTATGCGTAGCTCAGAAACATCGTCTTCACTGTTTGTGAAATTCCAGATTCTTACTCGCGGTTTGATCGTAAGCGACTTAATAGGCATTGCATACATAAAATCAAAATGAATAAGGTTATTATTAATGACAGTTTCAGCCTCTCGATCTTTTGCCATACCAAAATTGAAGTTCACAATCGCCTTACCATAACCCGGCTTAACCGTAACCTTTGCGTTGGCGAGTATCCCAAGGGGAGCACTTACCGAATCCTCGTGAGCTACTGCATCGTTCTTAAAACCACCGGCTGCAAAACCGAGGTTCATTCCGAATTGTTTTATCGGTTTTATGCCGATATCAATACCGCCGGTTAACGAGTGGTTCGCTTCTTCTTTATCCGCAGATCTATAAACATTGGTACGCATGTGCATTACCGGAAGGAATGACAGTTTCTTTTCAAGCAGGCTTACCGGAAGTGAAAAGATAAAACGCAGTTGGTCATTTTTAAGAGCGTATGCCGGGGAATCAGGCCCTGCATTGGCTGCCACAGCAGAAACCACGCCCAGCCCAACGGACGTTGCTTTATCATTAACAAAGGAAAGGCCGAGATCAAGCCCGGTCTGAGAATTGTTCATGTATACTTTCCATGTGGTAATACCGGTTTCACAACATCCTTTTGTCATATAATTATCCGGCTCTGTATAGGCAAGGTTTAAAACCGTATTTGCACCTACCGGTATAATACCAAAACTCAACGATACAACGCTCACATTCCATTTGAGATACATTTCAGGAATGGAAAGGATTCGATAGTTATAATCAGTGGTATCCTTATAATACATTTTACTCAAATTATCCAGTATTTTGTCCGGCCCGCCGCCTGAAGGATTTGATAGGCGCATGCCAAAAAGAAGATTCTCATTGATAACGGCTTTTGCACGGAAATTCCAGGCATTCAGAGTGCTGTAGTCACCGGTTGTACCGGTCTCCTTGCCGTCGCTGTTATTCTTTTTTATATAGTCGTAGCGAAGCCGGTAGTGGAGATCGCCACTAAAAGAGAGACCTGTTTTTGCTTCTCCATCAGCAAAAACATCAGAAAGTAACAGGCAGATCAGCATAAATGCTGAAAGAAAAAACGTTGAAGTGTTACGCATAAAACCTCCTTTGGTTTGTTGGAAATGAGTATTAATTAAATTACACTCGACATGTCCTTATCGACATGTCGAGAGGATAAAAACGATTTTTATTGTATCTATTTCGATATGCGATAATGAATTGGTTGCAGCAATCCGGTTATGTTTAATACGACATGTCGAAGCTTTAATAATATAATTATTACCATTTATGCGGGGCAAATTATCAGATATCCATTTCCTTACTTACGTTCCTTTGCAAATGTAATCCAAAATCCGGTAGCATCCCGGGTTGTTTTATACTGCGAGATAATGGATTTTTTAAGAGCCTTTTCCAATCGCTTTTCCACTTCAGGGTTCAGGCGTTGTTTACCGTCTTTTATAAAATTTGGATTCCGCGCAGCCATTTTTTCCTTTATTTCTTCGCCTATTTCCTTTGACCCGGAACCGCTGCCGATACAGGCATACGCTCCCGGTTTCAGTACCCGGTATATTTCGTTAAAAGCATAGGATAGCTTTTTCCAGAAAAAAACAGAACCCCGGCTCACGATAACGTCGGCGAAATTATCCTCAAAGGGCAGAGAATGCGCGTCAGCCCGTGTTATCTTTATCCTGTGGCCCATTCCCGCTTCGGTAACTTTTTCCTCAGCGATGTTCTGTATTTCATCGGCGTGGTCTACCGCATAGAGAGTCAGATTGCTTATTTTGGCAATTTCTATGGCTAATGCACCGGTACCGCTTCCTATATCGACGCAGATGCCGGAATCAAGTTTGAACTTGTCAATTAACAGTTTTGCAAGAACCGGATAGAGTGGGGCGAATACCGTATCCACGATATCCGCATACTTTTCAGCTTCTTTTCTGGTGAACTTTGTATAGTTGTCCGGGTTTGTAACAGGCTTCTTAGGCATAATTATTCAATATCGGTCAGGGTGAGGGTGACGATGCCAGTATCGTCAATGGGTTACGTTAGTCGTCTTTTTTTTCGTCACCGTTACCGTATAGCGAAACGGGCATCGTTACCATCACCGTTTTCATTTACACATAACAAAATAGATAGCGCTCAATGGGTTGATTGCCCGGTCATAAAAGAAAATATTTTAATAATTATCCTCAATTGCAGCTTCCCGAAGAGATGTTTTTATGGCGGAAATAAAATTCTGAACTCAGTAAAACACTTAAAATTGACAATTATAAATCGCAAATTTCTTTCCCTTTCTTATCCTCCTCGTCCTCCTCCTCGTCCTTCGTCCTCGAAAAAGAATCGAGTACGAGAACGAGGGATTTTAACTTGCGATTTCATCGTAATAAATTAAGTCAAATTACCGAGTTCTGAAATTGGATAAAAAAACAGGAGCTTCCGGTAAGACAGGAAAACTCCCCTTTAGAAATGCCGAGAATATTATTTGCTCATGATCAATGCGATATCACCCTGCGTTGGATCAACATCGAGTATAAAAGTGTTTTTCCCGGTTTTCCTTGCCTGTAACAGGATACCATTCTGCTGCCCGGTTAATTCTGCCGGATTCCAGGTTGTGGTTATAAGTACACTTACCGCAGTCGCATATTTTGGATCGACCTTATCTGCTGACGGGAACCGGAGGACGTTATCCGCCAGTGAAGGGGCGCCGCACTGATTTTTTGTCATGATATATTTAATCACCGCAGTCGGCACATCCATCCATAATAGTCCCGCATCAACCTTTTCCTTAACATAGTCGAGGAGTGCACGGTATTTTACAACACTGATATGTCCCCACCCCCAGGGCTCGGCATCATCAACCGTATGCAACTCCTGAATCGACCACCCACCGGTCGTGATCGCTGAATCAACATGCTTAATGACAATATCATCGTTATCATCGTTATAGATGGAGACAGTATACCGTTCTTCCTCTGGCAGCGCGTTGATTTCATCCTGTTCTGCTTTGGACATGTAAGCGTCGAAATAGCAGCTTCTGAACGGGTCGAAATTGGCAAAGCTGATATTTACTCCGCGATCATTATCATACATGACCCTACCGGCACGAGCCCCCAGATAACCATGTTCTTTGAGCTCGTTTAACCGTTGGTCATTATATGCATCATAGGGAAAGATGAAGTAGGTTCCTTGAGTTCCGGGGACATTTTTTTCAACAAGTTCTTTTGCCATGACAACATCAGTGTCAACACTCCATGATTCCGGCTGCCATCCCAGATCAACCGGAGATCCATGGTCCCAGGAATGAACAGTAATTTCATGTCCATGGGAAGCAAGGGTTTTTACATGTTCCCACATATACTCACCTTCATCAACACACTTTTTTACAATAGCACCGGAACCGAATTTTAATCCGCGGTTATATGCAATGGTATCAGCATATTCGTAGATGCCGCTGCACACGGTGTCACATAAATCATCATGGATTATAGTATAGGCAGCTTTGGCATTGTTTTTCCACCTGGCAATACTGGTTTCTTTTATTGCCGGCTTAAAACAACCGGTAACAATACATAATAGAAGAAAAACAGAAATGTTTAGCAGGTATATCTTTTTCACACCAGCCCTCCGGCTTGCTGAAAATGATTGATACAATTATCTTTCTAAATTAGCACACTATTTAATATACGATCTCTGTTTTTAATTTGTTAAATACTTTATTCATGTTTTAGAATTTAACAATAAAAAGGTATGTTTTTGACAATTTTGTCAGAAGTATGGCAGTGAAGTTTCGAAAAATGCAAAATTGATATTTTTTAATTTATGTGACTAATATCACAGACAATAATGAATCATATGATTATTTTATTTGATTGATAGTATTTATCCATTGGATAACAAAAATCATCTTTAATGGTAAAGGCTTATGTCAGGTAATGAATGGCGCGGTATAAATGATTTTTATTTTGTCCGGAAAAAGGCAGAGGAGAAAGAGCCTGAGCCGGTTGATATAAATGAAGAATCCTCAGCAGACGAAAAAGAGGAGCCGGAAGTAAAACTGCTTGAAGGAAAATGGCTTCCCAGTGAAGATGGGTTCCAATTCAATAAAAAATGCATCGCCCAGGTTAAGGCGGAATTTCTCAAAGAAACTATCCGCAAGCGCGTTATTATCGATACCTTTGTCGAGTATGAAGGTGAAACGGAAGACCTTGGGCAACAGGTAGAAGCCTCACTTGATAACGAAGGTATCGGTGAAGCAGAAATTACCCTGTTCTACGGAGATAAATACTCCGAAGTACTCCGCTCAGACCCATCCGCAATATGCCACTATAAATTCAAAGCTCACCATAATGCATGCGAGAAGGATATTGAGAGTGAAAAATTGGAAATGCCACAGCAAAAAATGTGTCGTAGTCCTGTGCTAATTTTTACCGATAGTTATACAAAAGTTAATGCTTATAATCTGGCTCTATTTGCAACTCTTGCTTATAGCGATGATGAAACAATTCGAAGATATTTTAATGAATTTGATAATGTGAATAGTAGAACATTCAATATCGGGAATGAAAAGATTAAGGCTGGGCCATTTTTTGAAACAGTTAATGAAGAAGAGAAGTTTATTGTTGATGAAGAGAATATATTCAGTGATGACGAAACAGATACTCAATTCTTTATTGCATCGAGCTCAAAGCAAATACTTATTGCAATAAGAGGAACGGAGCCAGGCAGAATTAAGGACTGGTTTCAGGACACCAAGGCTGATGAGGTCGATTTTTCAGAAGGCAGTGGTCAGGTACATAAAGGTTTTTATGAATGTTTTCTGTTTGTAAGAGAGAAAATTGATGAAATCTTTAAAGTACAATCAGGCAAAGAAATTATAATAACGGGTCATAGCCTGGGTGGTGCAATTGCTACTATTCTTGCAGCGTATATAAGAGAGAATATAACTGATAAAGTAATGCTGTATACGTACGGTTCCCCTCGTGTCGGTGATAAAACATTTGCTCACTATTTTACAAGAATAAAAAAGTTTATCTGTTTCAGATGTGTAAATGATAAAGATTTGGTAACTAATATTCCTCTGCCGGGAATGGAACTGAATGCATATTGTATTCCGTTTATAAAACTACCCTTTTATGTACTACCATTAGATTTGGATGGTGACTTATATACCCATATTGGTAAAAAAGTTCTTGTGCACATCCTAAACCATGAGCATGCTGTTATTATCCCAGACTATAAAAAGAAATATTCTGTTTTAACAGCTTTGCAGTCAATACCTACTAACACATCAATAACCATAGGGATGGTGATGACGGCATGGGAAAGTATACAGGATCATTTTATGCATCATTATTTTCGCTATTTATCCAAAGATTTATATAAAAGTTGTAAACTATATGGCCAATCTGGAGATTATGATCTTGAAATGCTTGATAATGAAATTATCCTTTTACAAAAAGAGATAGATGAATTAGAGGAGACCAATACACAATTGCAAACATTAGCAAAAAACCATAAAATTCTTGCTGAAGAGAAAAAAGATGACTCCTTTTTAAGCGCGTATCATGCAAAAGAGGCTGCAAATGTTAAGTATAAAGTGGCAGAGTTAAATTATATTATAGCAGATAGGAAAGTAGACCTTAGCAATTATAGAGAGACTGCCAAATATTATCAAAAAAATAAAGAAGAAAAGACATCAATTTTACGAGCCTTAAATGGTAGTGTTGACATCGATAAATCAACAGAAAAAGAAATTGCATACCATTCAAATTTTTAGGATTAAAATGGTTATTAAAAGGAATGTTGGCTTTATTCAAACATTGATTTTGATAACGTATTTATCAATTGTCTGTTGTTTTGAAAAGGAGCAAACACCGGAAAACGTAAGAATATTACGGATAACAGGAAATTTTCCTGATGAAATGTATCTTGAAGTACGAACGATATTTAATTCAATACCCAATAAATCCGGGTGTAAAGGGGTGAGCCTGGTTGATGGTTCTATTAAACCATTGCATGAATCCAGAAAAAAGTATATTAGAAAATCGGGTGAAACTATTGATGTTCCTTTAACCTGGATATGGAAGTCAAAGTGCAAGTGGGAATATAGAGAGAATCAAATCATTTTAGTAGACAGCACAGGGTTATCTCAAACAGAGAAAATTGTCATTTACAGGAATAAAGGAGATGTTCGATTACAGGATTCAATAAATATTATATGTGATCACTGCGTCAATCCCACTATAGAACCACCTTTTTATTATGCTGAGTGCTGGAAATTCCATAATAACAAAAAAATGCGATCCCTTTTCTATAATTTACATGATGTCGCTGAAGATACAATTGATCTTACTATCAATATTTTCTTTGAATCTGATTCAGTCAGTATATGTAATGAAGAATTTAACCAGCTACGTGAAAGTCAAAAAGATAGTACTCCATAAATTCTTATTCTTTATTTTTAATTTATCTTTATGATAACACTCCCCATTTACATAAAGCAGAGTGTTACCCTATTTCTTCAAATTTGTGGTCTCATTATCTGGTCGTTAAGACAGAGGCTAATAGGATATCTCAAATCAGGTTTTAATACAATTTCTTCCATAATGTGATCCCGATCACAGACACAACACCTGCCTCAAATGTATTTTACACCAAAAAGCAAGAACTGCACGTTAAGTCTCCTTTTAAGGGAGGTATTTATGAGGCATGTATCCGGAAAATTATTAACTATTTCATCGATTATTCTTTATATGTGTTGCATTTTTTTTCTTCTGCACCGATCCAGTAAAACCCGATTTTATTGAAGTACCGGTTATCGATAACAATAAACAGATAATGAGTTCGGGGAATCCGACACTGGGTCAGCCTTTTTTCCTATATATCACTGCAACCGGCTCAGATACCCTTAAATACCAGTGGTATAAAAGCGATACTTCTGCAGTTGGTGAAAACAATGACAGCCTGATTTTTGATACGCTTTTGCTTTCTGATTCAGGCGCCTATCGTTGCATTGTATCGAATGAAAAAGGAGCGGATACGAGTCTTACCTATAATCTCGTAGTAATTGTGCCGGACACAATCAGACCCGAAATTACGTTATTATCACCTACTGATAGTTCATTGGTTACTGATTCTTTGGTGGAATTCAGGTATAAAATCAAAGATTCAAGTGGCATCAGCCTGGTTACAATAAATGGAACCGAGGTTACATCTATAGATTCAATTTATACAAATATTTTAAAACTGTCACTTGGTTTGAATACGATAACAGCTATAGCACAGGATTCAAGCTCCAGCGCTAATCGTGACACGTTGGTTTCTGTTATTACGTATACAACAGATCCCGGAGATACCATTCAGCCATTAATTACCCTGTTATTTCCACAGGACAGTTCAATTACAGCAGACTCGTTGCTTGAAATAAGGTTTTCTGTCAAAGATGCGAGCGGTGTAAAAACGGTTACTGTTAATAATGAAGCTGTAACCTCGTCGGATACGTTGTACGTTGATACTTTAGTGTTATCTGAGGGATATAATACTATAGTAATTACTGCCGTTGATTCCAGCGTGAATGCCAATAAAGACAGTATATTAATAGTTTTCAAATATGATCCCTCATATCTTGATACAATTTCTCCCGAAATTAAGCTTAATGCGCCCAATCAGGGTATTATAATAGACTCGTCCAATATAGACATTTCTGTTGATATTAATGATTTAGCTGGTATTGCATGGGTTACTATTGCCGGCGATACTGTTGAACCGTCACGTGAAATATATACTAAAAATGTCTCTCTTGATACCGGGATTAATACTATTCCGGTTATTGCGCAGGATGGTTCTTTGCATGAAAATAAAGATAGTCTTTTAGTAAACGTCGTTTATGATTCGGTAAAACCGACATTAAAGCTGCTTTATCCGCAAATCGACAGCTCAACTATCGGCAGCAGCTCCAAAAAGGTTGAGGTCATTGCCAGAGATAACTACGCAATAAAAAGTGTTGTTTTTTCTGTCGGCACAGATATTTTTCCGACCGGCTCTTTACAGGATACGATATTTTTTGCAACTATTACCGGTTTGGCAGAAAATGTTTTTACCTTTATTAATATTAAAGCTGTAGATACTGCCGGAAACAGTATATCAATTACTGTTGCAATAAAATATGATCCTACCATTGAAGATACGGAGCCGCCGGCAATTACCCAGGACAGCGGCCCAACCAACAATGATCGGGTCTCAGTGCCGACAGGTACAATCGAATTTACAATTACCGATGACAATGATATAGACACAACTTATAATACGGTAAATGGAACTTTTGCCTCAGCATTAACCAATACAAGTGGCGATAATTACGACCTGGATTTCAATCTTGGTACCAATTATGGCATAAACGTTCTGGCAATTCATGCAACTGACGCTTCAACAAACCATAATCATGACTCTGTAGTAATACGATTGAACTACAATACGGTACCTTCAAATATTTCGAATATTTCTCCAGTTAATAATGCAACAGGAATTGAAAATGAAGGCGGCGTTTTAATTTCCTGGGACCCTGCGGTTGATGCGGACCTGGATACCATTACCTATCGGTTGTTTTACGGCACCAGTCCCTCGAATATTTTATCCACTCCGGTTTCCGGACAGGTTGCCCACACCATAAACGGTTTGAATGGTGCGACTGAGTATATCTGGTATGTCGAAGTATACACCAGTCCGGATACCTTGCGAAGCCCCGATTTACCCAATTCCTATTACCGTTTCACGACGATAAACCATCCTGCGGTAATTTCAGGTTTTAATGATTTTAATACCACGATTAATGATGTTGTTCCAATAACGATAACTGCAACTGATAAAGAAGGCATAAAAGAGTACCGTTGGGATTTCAATGGCGATCTGACTGATGATGCAGTAACTACGATTAGTTCTGTTAATTATCAGGCACCGGCAACGGTGGGTGCCTATAATTTTATATTGTCTTTAGTTGACAACGCGGGAGGCGTAACTAAAGATACCGCTGCTGTGGGCATTACCAATAATTATCCTGTCATTGATAGTATTCCTGATACAATCAGCGCGGGAATAAATACTAACGTAGATATTTTAGTTTCCGCGTCAGATGATGGGCTTGGTATTATTTATGAATTTGATTTTGGAGGTGGTTTTGTTTCATCTGATGGAGACACAACGATCAAAACACAACATACAGAGGAGATAAAACAGGTTGTTGTGAAAATAAGAGATAATGATAATAACAGTGTGTTGGATACTTTTTATATCAATGTGGGTTGGTTGTGGAATTTTTATGAGTTTCCTGAGGAGGTGGCCGGTTCGGAAAAAAAGCGTTATGACTATTCAACATGTAAATTGGGTAATTATGTTTATATTGGCGGAGGGTGGATTCGACCAGGACCGTATCCTCCCATAAAAAGGACCGATCTATGGAGAACTTCCGACGGCAAAAATTGGGAAAAGATTATTGATGCGGTGCCGTGGGGAAAAGGAAATAGTAATTATCTAAATAATTATTGTTTTATTAGTTCAGTTAAAGAAAATTCGATTTATGCATTAGGGTCTATAGGAAGTTATAACAGTGTTTATAAGAGTGTTGATTTTGGTAATTCATGGGATAGTGTGTGCAATTTATCCGACATTTGTTTTTGGTTAAGCAATTCAACTGGCGAAGCAAATGACAAATATATTTGTATTATAGGTGGAGCTGATACTGCAAAATGTTTATCGTCTCCAATTCATAGTCTATATCCGGGAAATGATTTTAATGGAGGTTTTTATAATTATTACCCGGAGAGGAAAGATGTTTCAACAACCTTTTATAATGATACTATATGGTTCGCCGGTGGACAAACAAATAATGGAGATCTATATGACGATTTATGGTTTATTAAATCCAATTCAAAAATCCCTGAAGAGAGAACCGTTACCGGTAGATTTTCTAAAGGATATGGAGGCGCACTTATTTTCTTTAATGATGTTATGATATACACCCCCGAAGAACCTGAAGAAATATGGTATTCAAAAGACAGAGGGAGAAACTGGCAATTGCTTAATGTCAGCGTTCCCTGGACCTTGATAGCATCTGTAATTGAAGATGGTTTTACTATGAATTCTAAAATGCTTTTCTTTTCCAACAAAGGTATTTTTGTGTCGGAAAATTGCCCGTAAAAATAAAAACAGAGGTTGCTTTTAGTAAAGAAACCTCTGTTTTGTTTTGCGTTATATAAATTTACAAAACAAAGTTGTCACATCGATACAATCTTTAGAGTTCGGCTTTCGTTACTACCTTTCAGCTTAACGAAATAGCTTCCAGGAGCCAGGTCTCTTTTTGATAGCGGCAGAGAATAAGAACCTTTTAGATAGTAACCTTCAGCAATTGTTTTTATCAATTTGCCGTTTACTGTATATAACCTGCATGTGTAGAAATCGTCGGCGGGAACGGCAAGCCTTATTGTGTTTGAGTTGATCAATAAAGAAAGGGATTGTGCTGTCTTTTCAGTATTGGCGATAATCGGTGTCTGATCCAGTCCAATCGGATTCCGCATCCATTCAATAATAGCAATAGTCGGCACGACCCGCACATCATCAAGGCTGAGTGCATAATCGAAGAATTCGGCAAAAGCGTCCTGTCGCTGCTGTAACGTCATGTTCGGGACATTATCTTCGTCTTGTTGTCCATAATAATGACAGTGCGCACCGAAGGTCATTGGTGCTCTATTACCGTTATAACGTTGATCAAGCATGTATTTCAGTTTATTAACAAATTCAGTCTTACTCATTTCCAGACCGCCCCATGAAGATTTCTCAATCATGTTGAAATCAAGGCCGGTTATTGTCCCGTCAACATAATGCGTGGGCACTTCCCAGAAACCGGGATGGGTTCCGACATTCTGTCCAGGATCGCCGCTGTTCAATGTATACGGCCAGTTCAAGTTTGAAGGGTTTCCCTGCCAACTGTCACCGTGCAAAGAGCAATCATATACCAAACTACTTTGTGAAAGTGCACTGTAACAATCCAGGTTAAACGAGAGAAATGGTACTCTGAATCCGACAACTTTACTTTTATCAATGCCGGTAAACAGATGTAAAGAATCAGTGCAGTTATTAATTTCATTTAACCATCCCTGCACATCAAAATCATGGGGAGGAAATCCACTCACATCATCAGTTCCACCGTTGAAATGGTTGGCGGTATGGTTTGCCACTTCATGACCATCTGCGATAAGTTCTTTAAATAAAGGCTCCTCCCCTTCTACGTTACTGGAATTAATATAAAACGAAACTCGTGCAGGGGTTCCATCAAAAGTCAAAGGATTATTACTCGGCCCGACAGGATTGGTTTTATCCTTGAAATAATCAAGTATAAAACGAATGCCGTCATAGCCATATCCGTCATCAAACCCCCAATTCACAAACTGCGGCACATTATCCGGATCAAGTCCTTCGGGTGGATTTTTAGAAGGTGGTACATTATCCCCAAAGGTAATTGACGTCAGCCAGAAAAACAGGGCTGAAATAATTAAACTTTTTTTGTAAAGCATCAGGACCCCCTCACAAAAGAATATTATAAAAATGGAATTATTTCTGTGGTCGACTCTCTCCTATCATAAAAATACAATAAATATTCATAAAAAACCTGTATTTAACCAAATTTCAGACGGAATTTTAAAAGTGTTATGGTATTTTTATCGCCCGTGTCTAATAAGATTACGTTTAATTCGATTGAATTTTCTCGGATCATTAGAAATTTGAAGGATAAATTATTGCTGATTATCAAAATTGAAAGGCTATTTTCATTATTTATCAGAAGTTTATGACCACACAGCAGAGGCAATTCCGTCTACATAGGAGCCTGGGAGCCAATTAATCGGGTTAGAAATCTCAATGAAAATTTGTTGCTTTCTATGATTGCCAGTCAGGATACTTAGTTGCCCCTTCAGGCCCCCTTAGATAGATGAAATGTTCTTTTGTAATCTCAACATTACCATCGGTACCAAGTTTCTGTGTAAGGATATAGATTTTCTGCTCAACCAGCCCGATTTCCTTGAAGTAGTATCGTATAATTTCTATTTTTTTAAGAATTGTTACCGGTATCGAACCAACCATATCCTCGTAGAAGACAGAATAATATGATTTAAGTTTTACACCATCCCGATATCGGTATCCATTAACTATGTAGTATGCTAACGGGTGGATAGCCACGGCACTTGATGCCACGGTAAATCCGGTGATATGATTTAAATTTTCAGTGATACTGTTTGGGAGGGGTATAAGAGGAACAGATCGCCATGTATTAGCAGAGGAGCTTAATGAGTCGAAATCTCCTGCTTCAATACTTACCGGCATTACCTTTTGGATGTTTGATTCGAGAGTATGAATCGTCCCTTGTTTTTCATAAGCAAGTTGCAGAATAGCCGTATCGTTTTGTTTAAAATAGCGAATGATGGAATTTCCTGAAAGAGTGTTGAGAGAGGTTCCCGTTTGGTATACCTGTGGAGATACGGTATACGGTTTATTATCCAGGGTAAGTGTGGTGTCTTCATTGGTAAGGAAGCGGAAATAAGTAGAGTCTTCCTGTATTGAAGTAAGAGTACCGTTTGTTATCAGGGTACATATTCGAGTGCCGGATAATGTATCCGTATCAGAAGGTACAAGGACAAAATACCGTTTTTTAAATTTATAGATCGGATTATTGTCATTAGGACCGGTTGTCTCTGTCACAGTGCTTGTAAAGCCGTCCGAAAAGCTGCAACGCAGGATACTAAGAGAAAAGCAACATAAGAACAAGACAATAATATTGCGTTGTGATTGCATGAGTTTGATTCCTTTTAAGCCGCGAACGGCTACGTTTCATGTTTTTTTCTAATTTCTAATTTCCAATTTCAAGCCGTAAACGGCTTCTTGTTACTCCCGGGAAACAAGACAGGTTTTTTGATGAAAGGTGATACAATTGTTATTGGAATATGTTTTTTGTATATGGATACTTGTTGTCCAGTGGGTAATATGCGCTGTCCTGGTAACGGTATTATTCTCGTCATATATGAATGAAAAGACTACTGAAATTTTTCCTGTGATAGGAACATATGTTCCATTTTCAAGAGTAGTACCGACTAAGGGGTAGTACAACTTACAATCGAAAACGGATAGCGAATCATTGCTTAATTCCTTATTCTGGAGAAAAACTGCCCGCGAAAGTGCAATTAGGGTGTTGATGTTAACTTCCGGAAGGAATGACACCCGGGGAAACACCAGTGGTGTAACCTGCCAGTGGTTACCCCGGGAAAAGATATAATCAGCAATTTTGGTGTCCTGTGGAAAGACCATTCCAGCAGCGTCCCTGTAGGCAAGCTGAATGAGTTCATCGGGATTCATGCCGACGTATCGCGTTGTCGATTGCTCGAAGCTGTTTTGTACTTTTCCCATCTGGAAACGAATTGGGTACACTTTATGTGTTTTAAGAGAGGTGTTAAGAAATCGCACTAACGCGTAGTTTTCCCTGGGGATGTTTACACCTGTGTCGATAAATTTTTGCAGTATAGTAACATTAAACCACTGCAGTACGGTCAATTTATAAACGGTAAGCCCGGAATTAACAGTGCCTGATGTGTCAAGGAAAATGCCGTCATTAACCAGTTTGAGAAGAAGTGGTATCGCATTAGTATCTGACTGTGTTGCCCAGATTTTCTCTCGATACTGAGAATAGAATTCAGGAATAGAAACCATGCTGTTACAGGCAGCTATAACCGCCTCTTTCTGTTTCGAGGATAACTCGGTATTCGTATCGGCAATACTTGCAATATCCTGAAAGTCCCCGGTTGAGAGATATGCGCGTAATATTTCACCGAAAAGAAAGCTGTCAGGTGCAGCAACATAGTATTTCACAATCTCCCAGTTATTAATATCATCCAGGGTAAAAGTGGGAGCGCCATACAGGGAATCGTTTCTAAAAAGAACCGTATCCGGATATGACGAAATCCGGGCATAGCTTGAATCGGTAGTCATGGTTGTTGTTGTGTCCCCCTGCACAAGACGGCTAACGGTAAGGGTGCAGGTGCCGCTGAAGTCGCAGGTGTCTCCGGGAAAAACGTTGAATAAATACATGAGTTCATCTTTCGGAGAATTGCTGTTTTCGTGTGGGTCAAAGAATACACCATTTGTGCTAAAGCTGTCACTGACCATATTGCAGCTAAGTCCGAATATAAGCATGATAAGGACGAAAAGAGTTACACAGGGGTTATATATAAAAAAAGGCACTCTCATAAGTAAAACCGTATCCCGATAGAAAAGGGAAAATTAATAAATTTACCGGCAGATCGTTCCGGTTTGCTGTTTGTATCACCCGGTTCCAATAGCGGGTAGCGAAACCCGCCGTTTATATATACAGTTCCATAACCATAGAAGAACTCAACACCTGCTCCGGCACCGAGAAAAATCTGGTGTCGTTCGCGATCCATTGTTATATCAGCACTTTCGGAAATCGTTCCTTGAAGGTAGGCAGTATCAGAAAATGTACAGTGGATTTCTGTCACGGTATTCCGTCCGGCAGAAGTGAGATAAGCCGGTTCGAATTGAAAATAGAGTAACGGGAACACCTTGCCAAGATCAAAACGTAATCCAAAGTTGATTGGTGCACTGAGGAAATGAAATGTCTCTGTTCCTGTTCTTTTTACATACATATCTATGGCATCCGGGGTGGTAAATGATGTAGAATAGGAAACCTTAAAATAGCTTATCGAAATTTTAGCAAAACATATCTTAAGAACGGGAAGCAATACACCGCCGGAAACTGTAAAGTTACTTTTACCTGAGATGGTATAATTCTCCGGTGCGATATCAAAAAGATGGCTGTAGCCGAATCCTGTAGAAAGGTCTACTAATATGTCTACAACGCGAGTGTCTGATTCAATGTCCTGTTCTTGCCCGGAAGGCAGTCCCTGCTGAGAAATAAACGGATTGTCACTACTGCTATCCTCACTAGTAGCACCAGTGTCAAGGGCATTACTCGTTTCGCCGGCATGAGTAATGAATGGATTCTCAGGTGCTTCATCTGCTGTTTTTATAGTATGAACTGATGTGTCAGGCGGGTTTACGGTATCAGATTCAGGGACTTCAGAATCCATGACTATATTTTGGCTATTGATTCCCTCTGATACTGTATCAAGTACGTTCGTTTCATGTAATGCTGATAAAGTATCTGAGTTCTGACAGAGTGCAACAGTTTGCAGGAGAAATAGTACAAAAATAGTGCTTGTGAATCTACTCATAATAGTCTCTTATTCGTGTAATGTATTTAAAGGTTGTTTCCGTTGCATATTAATTGGTAACAGTTCACAGGTTCATAGGTTTCGGGTTTAAAGGTTAAGAAAACAAAATGGCCTTTATAATTTTTTCTCATTCGGTCGAGTCGCTAAAAATCAACCCCTGAACCCAGAACCCCTGAACCCAGAACCCGTGAACGGCGACATTATATCTTTAATCTGACTGTGCGAAAGCCTGTATAGAAATCACCTTCATCAGGCTTGTGAAGCCCTCTGTAAATTATCGATAATTCATAAGGCCCTTTGTTCCACGTACCTCCACGTTTGATTTTCCAGATACCGGTATCCGGGCCACTATAATTTATTCTGCCTGTTTCGGGTCGCAAATCAAACCAGTCCCAGACATACTCATCTGTATTGCCGGACATATCATATAATTTCCACCGGTTTTCTGATTTCTGAGCAACGAGTTGCGCTGAAGCAACACTATCAAAGATGCTCCACGCATATGAACGTATTTCCATCGTGTCATCAGGTGTGGAAGGGTAATAAATGGTAACGCTGTCATTGATATGCTGAGTGCCGAAATTTTTTCCCCAGAAATAGTCAAAGGGGACTCCTGCCCGAAATGCATATTCCCATTCATCCTCTGTGGGCAGACGGTAGCCATTTGCAGTAAAGGTACATTCCAGGTTGAGTATATTCGTTATAGTTGTTACACTGTCATATTCAATAGATGAATAAGTATAACAGGTGTCCATAGAAGCTTTGTTACTTCTTTTATTGCAGAATAAAATTGCATCATACCAGGATATGCCGGTTTTAGCACGCAAAGAAGAATTGAGTGTGTCAGACATGACCGAATCCCATGTTGCCTCGGTTATTTCAGTCATATCCATATAAAGGTTATAGCCGATATCGGCGATTCTATCATAATGGTCGTAATAGCTGCCCGCTGGAATAAAAACCATACCTTCGTTAACTTCACCGGTAAACACACCGGTCGTACAGGATTTTGTGGTAATTGAAAATTCTTCACTTGCATTACCGGATGTACTGCTGTACACAAATAATTTCCCATAATAGGTGGTATTTGGTTCCAGTCCTCTCACAAGGAGTGAAGTATCAGTTTGAATAAAAGCAGTATGATAAGGAGTACAATGTTCAGAAATACCGGATTGTGTGTTTATACAGAATTTATAGGCGAAAAAGCGATCTGATGGTTCTTTATACCATCGCAGGAAAAAGCCGGATGCATAGATGTGGTTATTTCCCGGATATAAAAGAGTAATATCCGACAGTTGCCCGGAGGCATCGCCGGATGGATTAACAACCTTAGCACAGTGGATGAAAAGGAACAGAGGAATACAGATGGTATACAAGGCAATTAAACGTTTCATACTATTTCATCTTGATAATGCTGACATGTCAGCCTGTTTTGTAATGTATCAAATTATAAATAACAAATACCGGCCGGTAAAGTCAAGTGGAAATAATTTTACAGCATTGCAATCAATTACTAAATTGGTATAATATACTAAATATGCATTTAAAGTTGGATCGGACTTCATAATAGAGAATTTCAACAATTAAAGAAAGCTTTTTTATCAATTTTTCCGTATTTTTTATCATATTTTTTATAATGTATGCGTATACAGGGTTAAATATCTATATCAAAAGAGGTAATTGCAAAAGTCGAATTATATTATAAATACTCTTTAAAAGTCCCTTATTAAGGGATTTAGGGATCCCAAAAACGACTTTTGCAATTACCTCTTAGTATATGAGCAGTGGTGAAAGTATTTTAATCAAGGATTCCTGTCGGAGCCATTTTCCCCCATTGCATAAAAGACAGTACGTTTAATGCTTAATGTCGCTATGAAAATAAGAATACCGTCCTTACTATTCGTTATATGCCTTCTCTGTATTTCTTGCTCATACCTTCTCAATCCCAAAACGCCACAGAAGGAGGCCCCTGAGTCAGTGTTACTTTTCCTGAATGGCGAAAGCTATCCTAATCGGGTTACCCTTGGCTGGCAGTCTCTTGCTAATGAGAATTTTGCGTGCTATGAGCTTTTTTATGACACTATTCCAGGGGTTACAGAATCGAGTATTCCGATTAAAAAGATTACGATGAAAAAGGATACCTCTTACATAGTTGACGGGTTGGAGCAAAATACTACCTACTATTTCAAGGTTTTTATTTTTAACAGTGATAGTTTCAGCGCCAGTAATGAGTTATCAGTAACCACTTCTCAATGTTCCTGTGGCGTTTTTACGAATGAAAAAGAAAACGGAATGGTTTTTATTCCATCCGGGTGTTTTTTTGATATCGATACCATGCCCGCAGTACTTTCCCGTTCGTTTTACATGGATACAACTGAAATTACCGAAGGTGAGTGGAATCGCTATTACAGGTATAGTACAAATACTGATACGGTATCCCGGAAACCGGTGAGCATGGTAACATGGTACTCGGTGCTCGTTTTTTGCAATGACAGAAGCGTTGCTTCTGGATACGATACCTGTTATACCTACTCTGAAATTGAGATTAAATTTGGTAAAGTAACCGCACTGCCCGGGTTATCAGTTGATTTTAACGCTGATGGATTTCGTTTACCCACTGAAGATGAATGGGAATATGCTTACCATGCAGGGGTATTTACTGATTTTTTCTGGGGGAAAAATATTATAGCAGGTGACACTGTTGCCTACCCTGTCACCCCGCAGGATTCCGTAGAGATAGATTCGTACGTATGGTGGAAAAATAATAATAGTGATGGAATGATAAAGGAAATTGCACAGAAAAGCTCAAATCCGTGGCATTTATATGATATGGCAGGTAATGTAAGTGAAATGGTATGGAATTTTTATAGTGAAGAGAGGCCCGGATTCAGCAGATTTGATTATACCGGGCCGGGAAATGGGATAACGCGGGTAGTTCGCGGTGGGACGTTTCAGCAGGATGTGTATAAAATAACGGCATACAGCCGATCGGATGTTCAACCCCATGATAATTTTTTTAATCAGGACAAAGGTTTCAGAACAGTCCGTACGAATGTTCGGTAGACTTATTTTTGTATATAACAACACAATGAAAAGAAAATACGTATCAGGATTAGTTTCTCTCTTTTTTATGTGTGTTTTGATTTGTCAAGACACTCTCTATGCCCAATTTGTACCGTACTATCCTATTGAGATTTTCTTTAATCCATGCGGGTACACCAACCACATACCGGGTGAAACCAATACAGAGAAGTATACAACATTTTCTTCTGCGAAAATAGTACTGTTTAAAGACCTCCCATCAACAGATAGATTTTCTAATATTGTCAGTTGTATAGGAACATTTGAGCAATATCATGACTTTACTAAAGCACGGGATTATAATCCTTTCTTTGCGAATCCGTATATTCGTTCGCATCTTTTTGTCAACGATATCTTCACGTTTGGAATAGAGATTAATGGCAATATTGAATCGATGGTCGGCAACAGGGTATATGATAATGTCCAGAATGCGGTGAAGGTTAATGAAGTCTTCCAGTATATAAACTCCCGTATTCGTATTCGCCCTTTCCATTATTTGATACTTACTCCTGATCTAATTCTACAGGAGATTGTTACCATCGGTTTCAGTAGAAACAGCAGGAAGACACTTATTGAATCTTCACCGGATATTTATGCCTATCGGGATTATAATATTCTGAAATATGAGGCAAAGCTGGTGTATTTAACAAAGTTTCATACAAGGATTTTTCTTTCTCCCTTTTTGTTTAGTAACCGATATCAGGATATTTCAGTAAAAAATATGAATAACAAGGTAGACCCGAAACTGCCGAAACTGCAGGAAGACGGTTTCGGCTGTGCACTGGGATTCAGGTATAATACGTATAAATGGGGTTATACTGAAGGGCTTGTAGAAGTTGAAAAAATTGAGGATATTATCACCGCTAAAAATAGTTATATAATGATTAAAGCAAATGCAAAATGGGAGAATCAGTATTTTACTGAGCGGTTTGGTTTTATGGCTATTTTTGAATGGAAACGGTATATCTTTGAAAATCCGGTGCAGGATTTTAAAAACGAGTCGAATCTTGACAAATCAGGCACACTGGCTAGATATGAGATTCTTGCTGATTTTATGCCCATTTTTAATATCAATCGAAATGTCAGCATTCGTCCTGAATATGATAAAGTATATAGAAAATTACCGGGAAAGAGTCAGAAAACGTATAATAAAAATCGTTTCTGGGTGCATATTCATATACTTTTTTAACAGGTAATCTACGAGGCGTCAAAAACGGATACCATTATTAAGCGGAGGTTCCCAGTATGAAAAAAAGAGTGTTATTAGTATCCATATCTTTTTTGTCGGTACTGATTGCCGGTAGTAAATCCGCCTTCTGTTGCGGCGGCGGCATCGTTCCGTACGTGCCAACTCAAACAGGCGCAAGCACAAGTCAGCAATATTTTCTTATGGATAAAGGGGTTGCAACAGATATGTTTGATGTTAAAAATTTAAATACTATTTTCAGAAATATTATTCTTTCGGGAAATGAGCGTAATAAAAGAAATACAAAGAAAACAAATGCGGAACAAGAAAGTAACGATGCCGTTTCCGGGAAAAAGAAAGATAGTGTTACGCAAAAAGATACTACAGGTACTGTTTATCAACAACACTATAAACAGCATGCGCATACATCGACCGGCGCAGAGCCTGTTCTGAATCTTTATAAGATTCATTAACGAATTGTCGGGAAGGATGATAGGGTATATGTTCGTTTTACGGGTAATTTTTATTGGCACACTTTTTAGCTGGACACTCTTGTCAGGGCAGGAAAATGTTACGGTCACTGAACAATCAGAAGAAAATAATCTATCTTCAGATTCAATCGATATTGTTTCATCCGAAAGATCGGAGGGCAGTAATAAAGATGATATACCGGCTGTACCTGAAAATCCGTTTTTGACAAACGAAGACGCGGAGCATGCAGGCCCTGATATGGCACCAGATTCAACAGGCACAGAGGACCGCACTGATGACGGAGAACAGAATGAAAACCCTTTTTTAACAGGTGAGTCGGATACCCCTGAAAAAGTTGAAACAGATTTGGAAAAACCGTCTTTTAGTGTGATTTTGGATATTTCCCGTGGTGTTTCAATGACACGTTTTGAAGTAGAACCGACCGCTTACAAATTTGCTGAATCCAAAGGAGGATATGATTTTCTTTTTGATATCGGAGCGTTACTGCCGATAAAAAAATGGTTCTTTACGGAACTGTCATTTCGATTTATAAAACTCAAGTATTCACTCTCATATTCATATGAAATAAAAGGCATTTCTTCCGTTCAGAAAAGTTCTTTTAATACTGAAGAAAATATCAGTTTTATCAGTGCACCTGTTGATGTCGGACTTCGTTTTGATTTGGGGAGAGTTATTCCTTATTTTTACGGAGAGTTTACCCCCGCCTATCTTACCGGGGGGCATCAATTAGTAATTACAGAAACCGAAACACTCTACCCCGATTCTACCACTATGACGGTAAAAGTAATGGAGGATATTGATATTACCGAGCAGCGTGAGCGGCATCAGATCTTTATGGGGGGTGGAATTGGTATGGAAATATATTATGGCTATGGTACCGTATATATAGATGGTGCATTTCAAATAGCCTGTTTTAATCCTGATGAAGAGAATGATACAAAAAGTAAACCGAAACGAAAGGCAAAAAGACTTATCTTTTTTCCAATTTCCCTTGGCTTGAGATTTTATTTATGAGCGTTACAAAAACAATCTGTTTATCATTCATAGTATTGCTTATGGGCGTTGCCGTAACAGTTTTATTACACTGTAATACTATACCGGATACTGTTGCGTATCAGGAGTTTAATCCGGATATTCATGACGCTTTTATTAAATCAGAGTGGTGCTATTTATTTAATACAGAGTATGGCTATGCTGAGACATTCGGCGGTGTATGTTCATCGGTGGTTGTTGTGGAGGGAGATACGACACGGTTTGAACCTCAAGACTCAATCTACATGCGTATTTCAAGAATAAAAGATACGGTATTGGTTTTCAATAACACCACCTATGGAGATGTCCGGTTTGATACAACGGATATTGGCAGTTGGTCTTCTGTAATTTATTATTTATTCACGCAACAGGGCTTTATAGGACAAACGCTTGTGTCGTTTTTGGATTCAGCCGACTATGTTTCCATGATTACCATTTTAGCGGAATTAGACTCGCTAACAGACTATCATAAAATGGATGTGGTAAATGCGTTTAACGCAATGGTAACTACTCCGGATTTTTACTTTCAGTACAGGAAACAGTTCCCGCCAACCGTTTCCTATGAAAAACTTTCAAATCAGATAAATCGTCTTGTTGCCGAGGGAATCATGCTTGATACCACCGGTGCGGTTAAAAACAGCTTGAGTTTCTATGAGACTGAAATGTTGAAATGGTTTAACGTGGAACTTATTGTCAGATATTTAGACACCCCGCCGGCAGTAACCTTGCCGAAAATGCTGAATAATTTTCTCAACTGCGGTCATGTATATAAAATGGTATTTGAAAAGAGTGCCTCGTCAGATATGGCTGATGCACTAAGAATAACCCGTTTTATTTCAAAATGTAAAAACTTGCTTTCACAGCCGGCATATATCGATCATAATAATACTACCTGTACTGTTTCGGAAACGACTCGACAGAAGATTTCAGATATACCTGTTCTTTCATCCAGTTCCGCATCTTCCCTTGCCCCACTCTATTGGTCGGATAATCCGATTATTTCTACAGAAGAATTAGGTTCACTTCTTGAGACCGGGCATGCAACATTTACCTATTTAAAAGATGGTATCAGTAATGCGGATACATCGTGGTATTGCATGAAATTGTATTATTCATTTACCGGGCAGATAACCAGGGAAGATAGGACTATTGATGTCACCGGTATCATTTATTCAAACATATACCTGAATGTGAAAGCTAATATAAGCACGAGTAACACAATTCTTGATGCAGGTATTAAAACGTGGGATACGGAAACGGAATTTTGTTTATCCGGCAGCGACGGTAAACAGACGGTGTACAGAAAGTGTTCTACCGTACACCCCTTGTAGTAGCGGAGGGATTGGGGTTATACATAATGAATAAAATAAGAATGTTGACGATAAAAGTACTTATACTGTTGTTTCCGGTATTGGTTTCAGTTGGTTGTGATTATCAGGAAACTCTTAACGGTACAGAGGTGGATATAACTCTTTCGAATGGAACGAATACCATTTTCAAATTTACAAAGCGATATTTCCTGTTACAGCCGGGCGATACCGCCCTGTTTTATGGAACGCGTGTCTGTACCGTTATTACTAATGGAGTTATCTCTTCGCTGAAAGATGATTCCATTAATTTTCGAACCATTACATTAGAAGATACCGTCATTACGGTTAATAGCACACCTCATATTGTCTATCCGCAACTGTATCAAGCAGCAAAAAATATGGATAGCCTTTCAGGCTATACTATAACCCGTTTTTTTGAATTGACCGATAGCGGCATATTTCAGACAGCATATAAACCATACTCCGGAATGCTGTTCCTGGAGAAAGAGATTCAAAAAGTAATGCCGAGCCCGCTGGAAATGGGTTCATTTGATTTTGTTTCACCCCAGAACAGTTGGCGGGCATCACCTTTAATTGTAAGTCCTTATGCATCCTGCAATGGGACAGTAAATTTTATCGGACAACGGGTTGCTACCCGTTATATTAAAAATGAAACTATTGATAGTTATGACTATTATGATGGGGTTACTATAAAAACCTATTATTCATTTAGTGGTGAGATAAGTGAGGATAACGAGTACATACGGCTGGCAGGTACTATGGTTATTACGCGTAATTATTTTAAGGATATCGGGCTTGTAAATGATATGCGGATTTTTGAAGAGCAGAGAACGTTTTCAGATAACAGCACACAGGTGATAAAAGAGTATATCTATTTCTCACGGGGTCCGAACGGTGCCAAACTATACAATGACTGGGAAGGGTAAGCCGCAGGTGTAAAACAATAAGACTATTTTGATCATTTTTATCGATGTATTTTTTTCCTACATAAAAAGGTCTCATTATACTATATAATGAGACCTTTTATACTGAGCAGTAATTTCCAGGTACAATTATCGAGCCAGTACCACCCGTTGACGAAGTTCGCCGTGACTATGTTTCACATGAAGGATATAAAACCCGTTACTGAGTTTATCAACGTTCATGAAAGCCCGTTCATAACCGCCGCCGGCTTTACCGGAGACCGTGCCGACAATTCTGCCGTTTGGCATCATAAGACTTGCCGTATAGTCCCCTTTTCTGAGAGACATAATCAGTTTACCGTTGAGAAATGAGATGATTCTCGTAGTATACAGAACTTTATTGTCTACAACAGTAAGATCGATCGTAGTTGCATCTCCAATTAATCTCAACGCTTCTTTATATGGATGCACATATACAGCCCATCGTCTTGCACCAAGTTTTTTCGGTTGCATGCGAGGTTGATCACTACCGCTTTCATAGATGGCGGCTAACTGATTCCAGTCATCTGCACCTGTAGGAAAAGCGGCGATTATTGTTATTTCATCCTTATATTTTTCAGCCATAGTGCCGCAGTTAAGATCAACGAGCCACTCTTTATTCGCCTCAACGACTGTGATTCCCGATGATATATCTCCGGTTTCGCAGGCGTTGGTGGTAAGACGCTGTTTGATTGCTTCCGAAGGAGTCAAATTTGCAATGTCGCCGGATTCCATTTTTTGCTTGACCATTGCGAGATGGGCGTCATATTTTGCTTCGGTGACAGCGCCCCAATATTGATCAACCCCTGCTACAGCATGGAGCTCGCGGATCATATATCCTTTATGGTTTATTATACCATCCACCAGGCCTTGTAATGTCAACCACATATGCGGATTATTGGGATAGACTCCCATATCCTCGTCATAATATGAATCGAAATCGGACCGGTATGGATGGTAGAAATCGCCGGAGGTGGCAACACTGCATTTTGAACCGCCTCGTGCAGCAATAAATCCATGTTGGTCTAAATAATCATGGGTGGCATTACTGTATGCATCGTATGGATATACATAATACTCACATTTTTTACCTTTTGGAAAGTATTTATTTCCATTAAACCTGTCATAGACATTTTTGTCAATTAATGCCTTTGCAGAGTCTACATTCAAATAATAGTCGGCTTGAGTCCAGGCATCATAGCAGAACAGTTTAATCATTTTCACCTGTCCATTGGCATCATCGTTCCAGCCTTTGGAATTCCAACCGACTGTACCGCCCGGGTTGTTCAACTGGCTGGAATTAAATGCGATTGAGGTATCTAGAATGAGCAAAGCCCACTCAGGTGGAATACTCGGATCAACCGTATCTGAAGGTATCTGATCACCATGCCAGAACCACTGCCAAGTCTGAGAAGCTGAATGGTGGTTGTATGAGTGGCAAAGAATTTCATGACCCCTATTTACCATATCCAGCATAATATCATATTCAGTCTGATCGCATAATCCTACAAAAACACCATAAGCTACCTTAACACCGTATGTTTCAGCTATTTCATCTGCCTTCTTAAGTAATGTGTTAAAATCCATCGAACAGATATCATCGTGAATAAGGGTATATCCGCCTTTTGCACCATCTTTCCATGTTGGAATACATATTTTTAACTCACTGCCGCTTGAACCGGTACATCCTTCCCATTGGTATTCGCTATATGGGTCAACAGTATTTAAAAACATCCATCCACTGGTTCCGCCGGAATCCGGAATACAACCCGGGGTGTCCAGATCTGCCGGCTCTATCCACCATTTGTTTATCCAGTACATGGGGTTTCCTTCAAAAGTGGTATATGTTACCGTGTCTTTCCATGCGGCGCTGTACACCTTGGTCGCATCCCAGGGACTTGCAGAAAAAGCGGAGAAAAACAGACCACCCAAAACACAAAAATTTACAACATTGAGTAAGAGCATTTTTCTACTCATAAATCCTCCCTCTTCAAAAGGTTTATTGTTATATAAAATTGAAATTATAGACAGTAATTATATTATGGAAAAATGATTTATTTTGCTAGAATGTTTACCCAATTTCGAACCATTTATCAATTTCGCTTATTTTTTAACCACTACCCGCTGTCTATTAACTCTAATTAAACTATATATTTTTCATTATGAGTAGCTAAATTTTTTTATCAACATTTAATATAAGCCATTTCAGAGAAAAAGGATTTTGTTTTTTGGGAAATAGGCTTTTTATCAACTATATATTGCGTTTTTAACAAGAATATTCAGTCTAAAATCTATGAAAAACGTGGATTCTAGGTGATTTTGCCTGTTTACCCGTTTCATATATAGGCTCAGTTTATAGCTGAATGTAACCATATTATTACATGCCTGATAACATCACTTTATGTAATATTTTTTATCTCATTTCATCTAAATTTATCTGATTGAAATACCCATTTGTGTGTTTTCCGACATTTTTTATTTCAAGGAATATTTTAAAGGGAATACATTTTTTGAATATGGATTATACAAAAATATTCATATAGAAGGTATATTATGACTGATTTTAATGCAATATCGTAACCATTAGCATTGTGATGAATTACTATGATTTCGATTGTTGATTATGACGCGGGTAATGTAACCTCGGTAAAACGTGCCCTGGAGTATCTTGGTATTGAGTCTGTCATTACACAAGACCGCACTGCCGTTCAAAATGCAGAGAAGATCATTTTCCCCGGTGTAGGTCACGCAAAGGCTGCGATGGCAATAGTGCAATCACGCGGCCTTGATAAGGCAATAAAAAGGGCCTTTGAAAAAGGTACGCCCATTCTGGGCGTCTGCCTTGGAACACAGATTATTCTTTCCCGGTCAGAGGAGGGCGATACAAATTGCCTCGGCCTTATTGAAGGTTTTTGCCCCAGGTTTAAATTTTCAGACCCGGCACTTAAAATTCCTCATATAGGGTGGAATACCGTAAAAGTGACGCAATCACATTTTCTTTTAAAAGATTTGAGAGAGGGTGATGAACTCTATTTCGTACACTCATACTACCCACAACCCTCACAGCGTGAGCAGATTTATGCTGTTGCGGAATATAAGATTGAATTTCCTGTTGCTATTGGTTATAAAAACCTGTTTGCGACACAGTTTCACCCGGAAAAGAGCGGCCCGGTCGGCTTGCAGATACTTAAAAATTTCTCGGAATGGGATGGTGCATCATGCTGAGTAAACGACTGATTTCCTGCCTCGATGTCCGCGACGGCAAGCTTGCTAAAAGTATCAAATTTGTCGATACAAAAGATATCGGCGATCCCGTTGAAAAAGCTAGACAGTACTATGAGGATGGGCTTGATGAACTGGTGTTCTATGATATTACTGCTTCGAGCGACAAACGGGACATTATGATCGATGTGGTGAGTGAGGTAGCGTCGCAGGTGTTTATTCCCTTCTCAGTAGGTGGCGGATTGCGTACCGTGGAAGATTGCAGCAGGGTTCTGTTGGCCGGCGCTGAGAAGATCAATGTAAACTCAGCAGCAGTGAAAAATCCGCAGCTTATTGCCGATGCCTCTAAGGCGTTCGGTGCCCAGTGTGTGGTACTCTCTATGGACATATTGCGTGTCGAGCCCGGAAAAGAAATTCCTTCGGGGTATGAAATCGTTATTAACGGCGGCAGAACGCCCATGGGTATCGATGCTATCCAGTGGGCGCGAAAAGGTGAGGAGCTTGGTGCGGGTGAAATTGTAATAAATTCTATCGATGCCGACGGCACAAAAGAAGGATATGAAATTAATCTTACCAGAACGATCGCTGAAAGTGTTTCCATTCCTGTTATAGCTTCAGGCGGCGGCGGCAAACCCGAGCATCTCTACGATGTCCTTACTGAAGGAAAAGCAGATGCCGCGCTTATTGCTTCAATGCTCCATTATGGCGAATATACCATCAGGGAGATAAAAGAGTATCTGAGCGGGAGAGGTATTAAGATCAGGATGTCGTATTAACAACGTGGTTGTTTT
>CBDVBE010000021.1:0-30213 GCA_965372145.1 uncultured bacterium
ATACCCTGAAGGGCACCTTGTCCAGGTGCTTTCGTACTCGCCCACGGGGATAACCATTGAACGGGGAACCCTGAACCTGTGAACGGTTACCCTTTTTTTAATGACAAGTTAGCATGTGAAAAATTTCTTTTTGAATTAAATCAAGGACGAAAGGAATTTCCTTTCCTTCTTTGGGCTTATGTCAGCGCGAGCTCGAAAAACTGGTAAGGGTGTGGTACCAGATGTTTATACTATGCCGGTTAAGCTTGCCAATCCACAACAACAGAGGGTTGGAATTGTTTAACAGGGGTTGTAAAGAAAACTGGATCACAGGCCTGTACTGAGCACGCCGAAGTATCCAGGCCACACGTTTACTTTTATTGGTCACACTGTGATTTTATCTTTGCCACCCGTCCGCAAATTCCCTGTTGTTTGCGATAGATATTCATTAGAAAATAGAGTATATTATTAATATGAAAAAGTCAGTATACATCGAAACAAGTATTGTGAGTTATTGTGCAAGTAAACCAAGTAGAGATATAATTATTGCAGCGAGACAACAGGAAACTCAGTATTGGTGGGAAAACAGGATACATGATTTTGAGGTGTTTATTTCCGAATTAGTATTTCGCGAAGCGTCTGATGGGGATTCAAGTGTAGCAAATAAAAGAATAGAATTAATAAAAGAGTTTCAATATCTCGATTTAAATGAGGATTCTTATTCATTAGCCGAATATTTAATTAAAAAAAATACAGTCCCAAAAGAATACCCTGAAGATGCTCTTCATATAGCTGTTGCAAGTGTTCATGGTGTTGGTTTTCTTTTAACATGGAATTTTAAACACATAAATAATGCTGAACGTAAGTTATCTATTGAACTTTCTGTAAATGAATATGGGTATATTTGTCCTATTATTTGTACACCTGAAGAATTATCTGGAGAATAAAATGATACATGATCCGATTGTTGGAGAAATTAGGGAAAGTCGTCATCGTCATGCAAAAAGTCTGGGATTTGATTTAAAAAAAATTTTTAACGATTTAAAATCGCGTCAAGAAAAATCCGGGAAAAGAGTTGTATCCCGTTCTCCCAGAAAGTATTTAAAGGCAACAGGGACATAATAATCTAAATCAATAGAGATGAATCTACATCTAATTTATATCAATAATATAGTCACAACCTCTTCGAAATAAGTTTTTTGTCGGCCCGCACTCTGACAATATACACATCAGATGCAAGATGTATTACAGGACGGTGTCAAAAATTATACTATATAGACATTCTCAACTAATAATGTTATAATATCCATTATATAAGTATACCTCAACCCTAGGATCATAATCAGGAATAAGATATTACTCACCTTATTAGCTATTCCCTTCATCCTTACAGCCCAGGATAAGCTAAACATTGCCGTCATGGAACTGGATGGCAACGCAAGTGCCTTGGATCAGTGAAACCCAAAAAGAGTGACAGTAAAAAACAAAAAGTGTGGCCTGGATACTTCGTAATGTCACACTTTGATTTAATCTAGGCCACCCGCCGGAAAATACTGATAAGACAGTTTATACAATCTTAATTTAGGTGACCTGCCATATCACCAGTCATACTTGTTTATTATGGAAAAATAATGAATAATAGAGTATATTTGAAACATGAAAAAGTCAGTATATCTTGAAACATCCGTTGTCAGCTATTTCATTGGTAAACCAAGTAGGGATATAATTATTGCTGATTCTTTTGGCTGTTCGTTACCTGTTATTTGTACACCTGAAGAATTGATGGGAGACAACTATTTATGAAGGATCCTATTGTTGAAGAAGTAAGGAAAATCAGGAACTTTTATGCTGAAAGCCATAAATACAATATTCATGCTATTGTAAAAGATATAAGAAAAAAGCAAAAAATATCAAAAAAACGAATTGTACGTGTATCGAAGGTGAAAAAACACTCGGTATAAAATTATTATAAACCATTTTCTTGAAGAATCCGGATATCAGGAAAGCGCCTGGCATTACACTACCAAATAGTAAACATCTAAAATAAAATTCCAGCATCCAACAGTTCCCTAAAATCTAACCATCACCTGTTTCGAAATCACCGGCTGTTTCCCTGTTTTGTAATACTTTTTCATTCTTACCACGTATACACCGGCAGCAAGCCTTGGTTTCCAGAAAGAGAGGTTTTTCATCTGGAAAGCACTGATAGCTTTCTTGACGTGGGTTTTTGAGGTGTATTCAAATAGTCTCCTGCCCAGCAGATTGTAGAAGGTACAGGTGTATTTATATGGAACAGCGGGGATAAATTTGTTCAGGTTTTGTTGTATTTTGGTTACGCCTCCTTTTGCATTCCATCCGTCGATTACCAGTTCGGGGACAGTTCCGCCTGCATCTTCGGTTCTGTATCGCGCTACGATTTCCCGCTTTTCGCCGGGATAAAGCATGAAATAATTGTCTTCCCATAATACAGGCAGGATTTCTTTTTTGTCAGCCGCTTTAATAAGTTTTAAATGCGCTGCAAATGCAATTATTGATGTCGGATTGTTAACCGTGACGGTCACTGTGTCTTCATAAGAACCCGGTTTGAACGTCATAGAGTAATCTATTGCAACCGTGTCCAGACCCTGCAGTGCAGTAAAGTCTGCAAACGAAGAGGTCTGAGTAAAGTACCCCGAATCATTTTGCCAGTCTACCGTATCGCCTTTCAATGAGAGCCAGTAGGAGTTATTGTCACAGATATCTCCATTTTCATTTTCCAGAATGAGTCGCAGAAAATAGGTGGATGATATGGTATCGAATTCAGGAATTGCAAAGGTTTTTTTCACTTCATCGGGATTAAGTGAAACCGTAGCTTCCTGATGGAATTTTTCTTCTCCATCCAGGGTATAGACATAAGCTTCTGCATTAAGATTGCTGTAGTTTATATAATATGAATTGACTACAGTCACAAATCTGTCGTTAACGGAATACTGGATATGTAATGGTTTGCAGCCCATTTTTGAGCCGAAATAGGAACCGCCGGGGCGAAGATAATAGTCATAAAGATGCCATATCATTGATGGCCACGCATTATTAAGCATCCACTGTATAATACCTGTTGAGGTATACTTGTTTTGAGAATAGGCCTCGAACATTGCGCGATGGGATTCATACGCAGCAACCTGAGCCTTCATACAGTATTCTCTCGCACTTTGCGATGCACCATATCGATTATCAACAGCTTCGGTAAATACCCGCAAATCCTTAAAGTGTTCAATACCACAGTGATAATTCCATACATTGTCTATCGGCCACAGATTGTTTGCCGGGATGAATTCCCGGATACTTTCCAGTGGTGGAACGGCAGCACCGGGACCGGCTTCAGTATTAAAACAGAAATAACCTCCTTTTAAGGAATCCTGGAACCAGTATGTAGGAGGTTCCCATTTATAGGGCCCTGACATTTTAACACCGGTTGCACCGGTTATGGTACTGGTATAAGAACCTGCACTTGCCATGGAAGGGTTTGGCCATGATAATTCTTCCAGAATATCGAGAAAAACCTGTTCGTCGCTGGAAGGAGGGAGTCTATCGCTCGCATATAACCAGGCAATTATACAGGGGTGAAAGCGGTGGCGATATATTTGTGATCTTGTTGATGCATAGGCAACGGAGCGGTCCTCAGTGTCCCACCACTCCCATTTTTCCCATCCGGTACCAAGATAGCTGCAGCACCATCCGGCCATGACCAGAATACCATACTTATCACAGAGATCATAAAAATCCTTCTCTTCAAGTTTTCCCTCGAGCCTGATGGTGTTAAGGTTCATATCCCGGACATATTTAATCTCTGCCTCAATGCGTTTCGGGTCCCTCCGAAGGAAAAGGTCCGGACACCATCCGGCCCCTCTGATAAGGATGTCTTTACCATTAACGGAAAAGTACCTGTAATTTGTATTGTTAACGATTTTAAGGTTGGAAGTAACCTGCCGTATGCCGAATTGAATTTGAAGACTGTCGGAGAGGATATCATTAATTTTAAAGGCAAGATCAAGTGTATACAACGGCTGATCACCCATTTGCCACGGCCACCATACTGAAGGATTGGTTATTACCAGTTGAGAGAAATCGTTATGTGAGAAGGTAAGCTCCTTTTTCTCGTTAGCCCCAAGAGTTACACTCTTTGAAAAGCTGATTGTCCCGATGGATCCCTGTAGTGTACCGGTAACAGATGCATCTGTCCCGTTTGTCACTTCAGCAAGCACGGTAAGTTTCGCGGTTGATAGTGAAGGTGTATCGAGTTCCGAAATGACATGCGGGTGTCGCAGTTTTACCTCTCCACTTGTCCTGATGTAGACAGGTTTGAATATACCCATACTACTGTCCGGGGGATGGGGAGCCCAGTCAACGAAATTAATCGCAAGATCATTTGCCTCGCATCGATATACCTCTACTGCGATGACATTTGAATCATTGCCTGTATTGATTTTACCGGTAACATCAAATTCATAGGTCCGGTATGCACCGACTACCTCAGCAGAATCAGCAATTTTCTCTCCATTGAGCCAAATATTTGCACGATAATTTATCCCGCTGAAATTCAGCCATATTTTTTTCCCTGCTTCTGAGGCTGGAATAATGAAAGCCATCCTATACCACCAGGAATTAATAAATTCACTGTTTGGGATTGATGCAAGGTTTTCTCCATAAAAGGGATTCTGGTACACATCGTTAGCGACAAGACCGGCAAGGACTGTAGAGGGAAGTGTAACTGGATACCATGTTGCGGGTTGGAAGCTGTTGGTAGAGATGGCATCCCCTGTTTCTGTAATTTTTACAGAGGATTCCATTCGACAGTTGTCAGTAAGATTGAGGAAGAAACTGAATGCCGGATTTTGATTAAATGTTATAACAAGAAAAGAAAGGTTGAGAAGTGCTAATACACTGCGAAAAGATTTGGCTTCCATACTATCCCCCTGATAAAACCATGGTTTTAAGTGAATGATCTCCCTATAGTTTAAATATACACAAATGAGGCCTTACATTTTTTCAAAAAGTTATTACATTTATTGTCGTTTTAAGCAGGAAGAGGGTCATTTTTTATAACAATGATAATGAAAGGTGGTCCGTAAGATACCATTAGGGTATTATTACATAGTAGAGGCAGAAATCTCGTATCCCCATTTTTCCAAAAGAGATTTAAATCTCTTTGATTGTCGAATATTATCTAAAGAAGGGTCTTCTGAAATTCGCCGGTAGTTATCAAATCCTGATTCAAGGGCTTTTTCCAGCCAATGAAGAGCATATTCTTTCTTATATGCGAGTGACGCGGTACCGGCTAAAGCATAATAGGCATCAGTGTTTCCCGGTTCTAATTCAATAACTTTGATAAAATCAGAAATGGCGGAAGTATATTTAAACGTCTCCCGGTATGTTTCTCCCCGTTTGAAGTATAGTTGTGGATTGTCTGGATTTTTCTCGATAGTTTTGGTGTAGCACTGAATTCTTAAAACATCATTAGTTTCTTTTAAGCAGTTTCTGGCGCATTTATTTCTTTCATTAAGGATGTCTTTGTATAGACCGGTGTTTTGTGTACAGGCAAGCAGGCCTATAAAAAGAGAAAGAAGCAATATCTGAAGACAGTTTCGATATCTCATAATACTTTCTTTTTAAAAGGGGGTGAACGAATTCCCCTTTATTGGATGTTGATTTTATCAGTGATATTTATATCAACATGAGATATTCTGTCAAATTAATGCTTCTTTTTCAGAGCGAACTATAAAGCGCTACTGCAAATTGTATTATAAACCGGGAAATAATTCAAGAGAAAAATGAACAGAAAACAACTTTTTTTACACTCGAATTTTTAAGGGAGAAGGACCTTAAATCATGAGGAAGTTGGGCGACTTTAAGTCGCTGATTTTATTAATGGTTACACATCCTCTGTAACATGATAAAGTGAAATTTTACACGTAACCCTTTGATATATTTTTCATTAAGTAAAACTATTCTTTTATTTCTCTTGTTTCAGGAGTTCGTAACATGCCAGTACCAATTATATATTGTGCAATGAAGTAAAGAGAAATGATAATTGCGGTTGAATAGGGGAACGGGAAAAGGAATTTATTAATAGCAATTAATGAATCTGAAATGATGAAAATCATCGCACCAATGAATATGTCTATTTTACTATCCGTGACAAATGCTGCACATATGCCCATTACAGTAATTACCAAAATGTAAATACTGACTGGTAATAAGAAACTGCCTAGTTTGGGAAATAGCAGGAGCATTATTATAAGAGTATAGAGAAAAACGCATAGTGCTAGAGGAAGTTTTTTCCTTGAGAAGGTAAAACGTTGAATAAATCCCAGGCAGTATAAGATATGCCCGACGAGAAACGAGACAAGTGCGTGGATAAAATAAAGCTCTCGTGAGAAATCAAGAAAAATATCTCCGCATGTACAGCAGATAAAACCAATTCCCATAAATAGTTTTTCAGCCATTTTCAAATATTTAAAACATAAATAGGCAAAGAGTACTGTTGGTATGGATTTTAGTATAAAACTGAATGGATAAGGGTGTATCGAAAGAAGTATAACAAATGTAGCCGCGCTAATTATGTAAATGATAAAAAGCAATTTACGCTCATTCATAATATATTCCTTCCCTTTAAAGTATAAAAGATACTATTACTGAGGTTCTTGAGATACCGGTTGTTCCGGATCGAGCATGCAGCGAATATTCAATGCATACCGGTCATCCGGTATATACGTCGTATCTGTGCAATCACCGCCATCCCACGAAGCCTGAAACATACATAATACCGGGTTCTTCCTTAATGCAAAAGCGGTACCATCAGGCCCATCAGCCATAGAGGCAAGGTCCTCTTTCCAGCCATGTTCCCGTAGTTTTTCGAGAAGGATTCTATCAGGTGTTTGCCCCTCTTTAAATGATTTGAATGAACCTTCGATAGTAATAACTTTCCCTAAAACCTTTCGATGATATCGATCGTCTTCTATGGTACACTCTGATTGTTTAATTCGTAAGCCCGGCACTGTTGTTAAGAGGGAAAGTATCGTCTGGCCTGCTGAAACTACTTCAGGAGAAATGGCGTTATAAGGGTCTTCTGACATTGATGTGGCTGATTCGGGTTGGGATGCCGGGACTGAATCATCACTTTGCCCCATTTGATCCCTAGCTAAAAATGCAAAGATTATTAATAATACGATGATAACTATTACTGAAATAAAAAATTGTCGCACGGTTTTCCTTTCTATAATTTGTTTATTTGATGATAAGGTATTGATATCAGCATAGTAGCCTTATTCAGAAAAATAGTGAAGCGCACAGTCAAGTATCATATTTTATTTTCAAAGTACGAAATTACAGAATATTTTACTCATTAGTGCTATCATTAATATTGACAATAACAGAGTACTATCGTACAATCAATCACAGATATATAATAGAGTTCCAATACCGTAAAAGGACCGGATAATGGAAAAGACAAACCTGCTGAAAGATAAGAAGCTGGCACTTAAAGTAGCCAAGGGAACTATTTATTGTTGGACATCAATTATTGCAGCGGATGGTTCCTATAAGGAGGAAGAATTTAATGGACTCTCGCAATTATCTGAGGGTAAAGATTATATACAGCAGAATATGGATAAAAATGCTACCAAGAAAGTATTTAACGAGGCAATTGAAATTCTAAAGAATTATGGGCTTGACGAATTATACAGCCGGATTAAATTTGTCTTCAAAGAAATTGATATAAATATCCGTAGCCATATTTTTTATACTTGCCTGCATCTCGCCTGCATTGACCGAGACCTGGCTAATAAAGAGATAATGATATTACAGAAAATCTATCGTGCTTTACAGATGGATGGCGATTCGGTCTTCCGGTTGACACTGCTCTTTTTTCAAAGCGAGTTTTCAAAGAAAAACGATACATAACAGGTTCTGCTTCCTGTTTTCAATAGTATATTTGATTGAGGGTTTTAACATTTTATCCGATGGATAAAGTTATTACTATGTAATTTTTTATAATATGAGGTAATTGCAAAAGTCGAAATACAACAGAAAAAAATCCTTATAAGTCCCTTATTAAGGGATTTAGGGATCCCAAAAACGACTTATGCAATTACCTCATATAATAGTCTCTTTTCCATGATAAATTAATCTATAATAATTATTCAATTAATGATACTTGCCAAAAATGTCCTCTAATATATAATATAATAGGTATAGTACTTTAATTAACTTTTATATGTTGCCACATAAAAGCAATGGGTAAGGAGGGTTTTCTGCTTTTCTTGACATAGCAACGTGTAGGTAATATGTTGTCTTTAAGTACTTGTTTTTATTGATAAAACGCTGTTCAAACGGTATTAATAAACTTCAGAATATCTGAATTTTTAGGGATCGGGACGAAAAAAACGTTTCTATGAGTGAAGATTCATTTGAATTAACCCCTTTTGCTGATGAAGAACCGGCATTTATAAATCCCCCTGCACTTCCGGATGTCACCAATAATGAACCCCTGGGAAGCGGTATCGTAACACGAGTATTGGGGCAGGGCGGCATGGCTAACGTATATGAGATATGGGTCCCACAGCTTGAGGTCTTTCGTGCGGTAAAGATCATAAAACCCGAGAGCACCAAGGATGCCAAGGAGCGTTTTCAGACTGAAATAAAAATACTGGCAAAATTGATCCATCCGAATATCGTTGATATTCACAATGTGGGTGAGTGGAAAGGTATGCAGTATATCGAGATGGAAAAGATCGATGGCGTTGCGCTTGATCAGGTGATTCGTTCACGTGGAGCGTTATCGCCGAAGGTATGCACGGCAATTGGTATACTTGTCTGCAGGGCACTCGCCTTTTCCCACGCACAGGAATATGCTATTTATGGGAAAACATATGAGGGGATTATTCATAGAGACCTCAAACCTGGTAATATCATGATTTGCCCCAATGGCATATTGAAGCTGATGGATTTTGGGATCGCTCGCCCTGCTGATGCCTCATTTCATACTATTGACGGTGCAATTGTTGGTACAATTCAGTATATGTCACCAGAACTTCTTAATGGTAAAAGCCTTGATTTTAGAACCGATATTTATGCGTTAGGCGCGACTCTGTATGAAGTGTTAACCGGTATGAATGCTTTCCCGGAGCCCAATTTCAGTAAACTGGTGACTATGAAACAGAAAAACCAGTACCGCCCGCTCAATGATTTTAAAATCTCATTACCGTCCCGGCTTCGAAGGCTGATTTATAAGTGTATGCAGGAGGAGAGGAAAAAACGCGTTGACAGTACAGAGAAGCTTCTGTATGAACTTGAAAAGATCCACCGGCAGATGACCCATGAATTACCGGAAGAAATTCTCAAACAGTTTTATCAGAAGGACCCCGGTGAAAGGAATGTACCAGTCCTGGGAAGAGTAATTCCCTGGAAACCGCTTATCGGGATTCCTATGTCAATACTCATGATAGGTATCTTTCTCTATTGGAGCGTTTTTTTTGTTAAAAACAAGATAGCTGATTACCGGCAGTTTTTGACACCGGCCCCGATAGAGAAAGTGAAAATAGTAGAAAAAATTGTCCATGCTTCAGAAGAAAAAACCGGTACAACAGAGTCCGCAGGAAGACAAAAACAGCATACCAAATCGTCAACTGTTCAGAAGCAGCCGGAGACAGTCGCTTCACTTCAAAAGTCGCCGGGTGATGTTATAAGTCAACCGGAAGACAACAAAAAGGAAGTATCAAAACCGGTTACACTGGTTGAACGGCTTGCCAAACAATATGGCACTTCAGATGTTATGGATATGCTGGAACGTGAATATGCTGCCGGCCGGCTCTCAACCGCTTTGAGATTATATGATAAGTTATCCCCGAATCAAGCACGTCAGAATCGGGCAAAAATATATAAAATGAGAATATTACAGGAATTGGGAAGGACAAAACAACTTGCCAGGTTCCTTTCAGGAAATACTATTAATGACGGAGAATTTTTTCTCGCACAGGCAAAGCTTGCCTATAAACGCGGTGAGGTTGTTAAGACACGGATCCTGCTCCAAAAATCATTGAACGCACCGAAGCAATTCAGCGACTATAATACATTGAAGCAGCAGGTATATTACTATCAGGCACTCTGTGCCTCAAAGGCCTTTGATCGTAATCCAACAGAACAGTACTATCTGAAAGCACTCGAAGAGTGGCGGAACCTGGGGGCACTTTTCAGTACTAATAGAAACCATAAACTTTTTTTGGAATATCGAAAGGAAACACGCCGCATAGGAGAGAAATACCGGGCAGCACAAAAATAAGTGTACATTTCTTAATTGTGTTAAGCAAGAAAGAGAGTAGTACAAATGTTTCAAGAGAATTCTATTATAGATACTATTATTAATCGATCCCGAGACACATCGGGATTTAGCATTTTTCTCCTTGTTTTTTCCATCGTTTCATTTTCAGCAGATTTGGATACATTATCCGGACCATTGCCAAAACGAGTGCCTGCAGGAGACAGGCCCTACATTGTAGTTTCTGATATTGAAGTCCCCTTCGGTAAAACAGTGACCACAGATCCCGGAGCGAGGTTTTTGTTTCAGAATTTTACCGGATTTCAGGTCCAGGGCCAGTTGATTGCAGAGGGAACCAAGGCGAAACCAATCGTTTTTACATCAGAATTTGACGGGACCTATAATCCGGACTCAACCCTGATTGCCAATCCGTTTGACTGGAATGGTATTTACATTCACAAGGACGGCTTTGGTTCGCGGATGAAATTTTGTAAAATACACTACTCTGTATATGGTATCGTTTCTGATACAAGACTCATTCGTATAGATCCCTGCATTTTTAGTTTTAATGGCAAGACAGACCTGACTGTTGTTGATTCAATTCATCCGGTCAAACCCAGAGATCCCTACAAGTATGTGTTAACATCCCGAGATGCAAAGGTTGAAGGAGTATCGGTAAAGCTTATTGATGATCCACAGTCACGAAAACGGAATGGTATAAGGTATACAAGCGCGGCGTTTCTTGCCGGCGGTATGGTCGCGGCAATTTACGGTTATACGCGGTATGATGAATCACGACAGGAATTTGAAGCACGGAGCAGCGATACCTTTGAAAATATAAACACCTATTCGAATAAAGACTGGGAAGAAGCGCGGCATGATAAAAATCTTGACTTCTCCCTTACCAGCACCGGTATCGGTGTGGCCCTTCTGGGGGCGGTTGGTCTCATCTGGACCTTTACATTCTAAGTAGGCGAGGAGTAGTAGTATGAGGCGTACAATTTCCATTGTGATATGTATCGGAATTTTATGGACCTTCTGTACGGATTATAACCCTTTTGAGAACTTTACAAATGTGAATATGGTAATTCAAACACAAGGTACATCACTGATTGAAGACAGTTTGAATACTGCACAAATCTTTACAGCAGAGACACTGGCTGTCGCTGCCGCTGTTAAAGAGGAAATCGATTCATTTACCGTGTCCGCTGAAGGGAACCGATTCTGGCAGTATCAATCATACGCCGCTCCTCTTTCCTCAGATAATTATATTTTTCTCTTTTCCTACCCTGATACGGGACAAAAAACAATTGTCCTTACTACCTATAGAAGCAATGGTGATATCATTCCACTGTCTTTCTCTCTCCGTGTTACCTCTCCACTCGGTCAGGTACCGGTTACTGTTGAAGGCGGAGTAACCTGCTCTCTATTTACCAATCCGGTGGGTGATGATGACGTGGATTATATGTGGCAATTTAAAAAATATACCGGCCAACCGTTAATTGTATCAAATGATGAATCTACTAACCCGGTAATAATTGATGAAGTGTTAATTGATACAATAGGATACCTATGGGTAAAGGATGACTCCGGGAATTCCTCTCTGCAGGTACCGTTTATTTATAATTTCATTGATACTTCAGGCCCAATTATATTCTGTGTCAATGAAGGTTTGACCGGTGATTCCGTGATTACAGGCGCAAGCAGTTTTATTTTTAAGGTGGAATGTTATGACGGATTGGGAATAGGAGGCGCGCTGATTAATGACTCATTAAATTTTACCGATTCAACTGAAAATATCAAATCAACAGCATATTATAAATTGTTTACTCGTATGGATAGCCTTCTCACACCATTAACCGCAGTTGTTAAAGCATGGGATAATGAAAATAATGTATCAAGTCATACTTTTTATATAAAATATAGGGTTGGTGGACCTAAAGAGGTGATTACTTTAAAATATCCGCCGGCCAGCCCCTATACCACTAACCAGAATTCATATCAAATTGTAGCTACAATATTTAATACTCTCAGTGATACGATAATTGCCGGTATTGAACACATTGAACTGGGGACTTCACTGTACCTGGATACGTTGGCAGGTGGTAGTGAAAGGGATATCACGTATACCGCGCTTCTTCAATCTGAGGTAAGTAATACATTTAAAATATTTGTTCAAGAAAAGGACTCAATGACAAATATTGTTGATGAAAAAACGTTTCAAATTATCCACAAGGACACTGTTTTAGCGGATAATTCTCCACCCTATATCAATAGCATACAAGTAAACGGGAAAGAAGGGAAAGCGCATTTTATTGCTGCTGATTCGGCCTTTCTTGAATTAGAGGTGTTCGATGAAAATATGGATAGTGTTGTTATTAATGGCAAACTCAAGACCGAAGCAAGTAAATATTTGTGGAAAGACACCCTGATTTTGAATGGAGAAGAACAGTATTTTTTTATTCACTGTAACGATTTAAAACATAACTATACTAATGACACGGTCAGAGTGCAGAGGAATTATCTCCCCGTTATTGATCCACCGGTCACGTGGCCGAGGACACTTATTATCGGCCGGAAATGGAATATGACATTCAGAGTTTTGGATGAAGATGCTGATCAGGTCGGTGTGACCCATGTACCGGCAGCAGGAGATAGCCTTCCGGGCGGGATTACCTTTACGCAGCATCAACAGGTGAACAGGGTATGGTCCGTATCGTGGAGTGGGGTGATAACATCGGTAAACAATCAGGTGGTACATAACAATTACAAAACCGAAGTGGTCCTCTCTGACAGCAAGCAGACCAATAAATATCGATGGGATTTTGCTATTAAAGATTCATCGCAGGCACAGTCTTACAATTTTGTGATGATTTTACCTCAGGGTATTGATACTACCGAAGAAGGCGACCTTGATTTGAGTATGGTCAAAGAGCAGGTCAGTATAAATTGCCTGCTGATTGCGGATGCAAAACAGTTTGCGGAGAGTGATACGATCGCTGTTAAACAGCCTGACCAGGTAATAAAATTTGCGGCAGATGCCGTTGATACTAATGAGTTCAGTCTCATTTTTTATCCTGAAGAAAAAGAAAAAAATGAATTCATGATTATTATAGTAATTGACAGTACAGGAGCAGCTATTCCAGTTGATACGGTTGAAATAATTTATTTCCATGATTATCCTGATGATATCGACAGCCTTGGCTGGTTGATGCATACCGATACTGGAATTAAAGAAGAAGAAGGAACGATTTTTGAGTGGCGGGGTATTCCAGAAGTAGATACACCACTCACCTTCATAAAATTTATACCCAATGTGTATACCAATGATTTGTATGGTATGGAAACAATGCCACAGTTATATGATGGCACTATCCAGGGTTATCAAATTGTACAATTCAATACAGCAAATCATTCGAATTTACATAATTCTGAAAAAGCATGGATAAAAGGGCCGTTTACCCTCATTTTTGTTGCACGGCTTGCACTTAATTCAATGACCACCGATGATCATATATTGTTATCGACAGGGTCCACTTCTTACGTTGGTGTGGGTGTGTTTAATGGAAAAACAGGCATGATCGGGCAGTTGAAAAGTATGATTCAGGACCAGGATACAACGTTTACCTGTAATATAAAAGTGACAAAAGGTGAATGGCATATCCTTTGTTTTGCATCTGAGCATGGTATCGTTGATGGTATGCAGTCTTTTACTCTTGACATGTGGGTGGACGGATTTGCAGGTGCACAGAATTCGATTACTATTTCGAATACCAATTTTGTGTGTGATTTTAGCAATATGATCCTTGGTGGCGGTGGCAAACATACCGCTGCGAAAACCTGGAATGGTGATATGGTCGAGATTGTGGAGTATCCGAAATATCTTGGAGAAGAAAACCGGGAGGATGTGTTTAAATATCTTGGGAGCAAATATAAAATCAAATTGCATGGTCAAAAGTAATTACTGTAACGTGTCCGGTTTTCTTTCAGCTTCTTCCAGTGAAGTTATATATATCGGTTGATACCCCACAAGTACGTTCCACATACAAACTATAATTTCTTAAATTTAAATAGATGTAATGCGATTTCGTGTTGTCTAAAAGGTGGCATAACCGCTTCTTTCTGCCTTGTGTTTAATCCAGCAACAAGCTCACCTAGTATCGACCGTCTGGTGGTAAACAATTTCATGATTTAGAAAATAATATTGACAACCCCTCTTTACCGAAGGTTTTCCAGGTTTTCTGAGTACAGGAATTTTCCGGGGATCAACCGGACAATCTCACTATGAAATCACTTATCCATGCCGGCCAGATTGGAGCCCTGAACACCAGAAACATAACTGCGAGGTACCAGGCAGTCAGCAGGAGTACCTGCCTGGTGACGTGCTCGTTTTTCTCTTTAATCAAAGGTAAACCCAGGCAGGCCAGAAGGATGTGATGATGCCAGGTCCACGCCTGCGGTGTTCTCAGAAAAAACACGGTACAGCAACAGACGCTTACAAAGATGAGCCATGCGCGCCAGTAAAAGAAAACCGCCAGAACTCCAACCACCACTGCAAAGTAGGCGAAAGCTCGTATTGATTCAATTCCTATACTCTTGAAATAGAGGGGATTGTTCACTGGAAACTTTACCAGCCAGGGCCACAGGGTGAAGAAACACCAGGCAGTTAAAATGAGCATTACCGTCGAAAACATCAACGCGGTGTATTTGATGCCGTGCGCGAGTCCTCCTGTATGTTCCAGGATGATTGTCTCTCTGAGGTGCTTAAGCAATTTAAAACCGGTTAAAGCAATAACCGGCGCAAACCAGAGCATGCGAAAATGCAGGAAGAGACCACTGCATATCAAAAAAAAAGAAAGGAACAGGCTGTTTTTTTTAAATGCCCACAGCCCGGACGAAGCTGCGAGAACAGCCACTCCGTCGTAGATGCCGGCTAGAGCTATGCTTATCAGCTGGCTGTAGGAGAATGCCATTAAGAACAGGCGCAGTGGTCTCGAATTGATCTCCACTAAAAGCGCGACCATGAAAATCCAAGCCAGGTGGGCTATCAACACGAACTTGACTATGGAGACGCAGTTTACAGTTTTAAAGCTCACGCCCACAAATTTATACAGGAGCGCTTCCGGTAAAAAGTACAGAAGGTGTCCGGGGGGATAGGGCCTCGGGAAATCCTGCCAGTTTATTACAAGGGGCCTGTTGAAATCCTCGCCGGTGGCAAAACAGATGTCACAGGTTTTCTGGCCCAGAGACAGGGCCGCTTCCTCTATTTCCTGCGCGCGGTCTCTGGTATGATCACATAGTGAAGCCAGGGGTTTTTGATAGATGTCGCTGCCTTTGAGCATGAACATCACCACGCTGCCCATATGAGAATAATGATCAGTGCAACAGTCTTTCAAGGACACACTTGGCAGGTCCGCGGTTATGCACATTGTAACCGCGAGAAAAACTGTAACAATCAAGCAGGCTATGTGAAAGCGGGTACTGATTCCCAGAATTTTTTTCTTCATTTTATTGACACCTCTTTTTCCCAATTCTTACTTTTACAATCAATATAGGAAACAATTTCTAGGAATATGTTGGAGAAAGAGACCTGAAACTCATTTTTCGTTTTCTGACAGAAAACACCTCATTTTTATCAATTTTAATCCTTAAAAAAAAAGACTATAATAGGGCGTCGGATCAGTTTGACGTAGAATATGAAAGACACTATACTACAAAAGTCCTGGATGAAAAGGAAAAAAAGAAAAATTTGAAATTAGCCAACAATAGGGGAAAGGGAGGATCAGCAAGCCCATTTTTCAAATGAGCTTGCTGATGTTAAATCAATTTGTTTGATTAAGAAAGATTTTCTCGTTACTGTTTTGCCTGCCGATTTAATATGCACAATATGTAAACCTGAAGAAAGAGATTCTGTGAGCCTGCTAAAATTCCTTGATATACAATATGGTTTCGCCTGCATTGTACAATGGGCTCAATAACTTTGGTATCAATGGCCATTGTCGGATGAATAGAGACTCTCTCTTTACCGCTATTGATCATGCCGTTATAGATGCTGCGGACCTCATGCCGGGACAACCATGTGCAGCCTACAATTTTTTAATAAATTCAACAAGGTGTAAAGCGATTTCGTGTTTGTTAAAGGGCGGCCTATAGACCCTGCGACAAGTACTCCTTCCGGTGCACATTGTTTTGCAATTTCACTACCGCGTTTGTTAATCTGCCTGACATTATGGCCATGTTTGTATGCACTGAGCTTATTACGATTTGCGCCGAAAGTGTTTGTTTCTATGATTTCCGCACCGGCGTCTATATATTCCTGATGTATCTGTGCAACAATCTCCGGATTTTCGATATTTAAAAAGTCATAACAGGTATTCGGTGAAATTCCTTTAGCATACAGTTGTGTACCGAGTTGTGTACCGAACGCGCCGTCTGCAACAATAATCCTTGTTTTTAACGCTTCCAGCAAAGCTTCGCCTCGCATATAAACTCCCTGTTTTTTCAGTGGTGATTTTAATAGGCAAAAAGTGCGCAATAAAAGTATATTTTGTTTTCAAAAAAAGCGAATACAATAACCTTAACAAAGGGTATATCTTATGGTTAAAAATATCGGTATCAGTCTTATTACCGGTTTTCTCTTTCTGTATGCCCAGACAGATTCATCGACTGCCGATGAAAACAAGTGGAAAGTCGATATCAATTCCAATGTTGCTCTTTCCTGGAATTATTATGGAGGCAATTGGACCGGCGATGAATTGTCTTCATTTGCGTGGACAGCGCAATTCAATACTGTCCTTGAGAAACAACTTGTAAAAATACTCAACAATAAAAACACCTTTAAATTTTCGTATGGTCAGACCAAACTGCAGCATAAGGATAGCTCGGGGGAACGAGAGTGGCTGGATTTCGAGAAATCAACGGACCTTATTGATCTTGAGTCTCTATTACGTGTTACTTTAAATGGGTTTGTGGATCCCTATATTGGATTCCGGCTTATTTCTCAATTCTATGATGCACGGGATACTCTGCAGGCACGGTCGGTGAATCCTGTTGAACTGACAGAGAGTTTTGGCGCGGCGCGCTCTATTGTAAAAGATGATAATGTCACCTGGGATGCCCGTCTTGCCGGCGCAGCCCGTCAAACAGTCGATCGCTTCAAAGACCGGGAGGACTGGACCACCCATGACGGCGGCCTTGAATTTGTCACCGGTTTCAAAGCGACCAATAAGGATAACTGGTGGACCTTTACCAGTGACTTTAAACTATATGAAGCATTATTCAGTTCGAAATCAGATACCGATACAACAAGTAACTGGCGCTATCCTGATATTAACTGGGAAAACTCGCTTACTATAAATCTGCACAAGTATATTATGCTGAACTGGTATATGCAGTTGTTGTATGATAAAGAGGTCGATGTCAATCCGCAAACCGGTGAACTGGATTCAGGAGCACGGTTTAAGAATACCTTGTCATTGGGATTGACCTATAATTTTAAGAATTATTAAAACAGATCCTGAATTGTAGTGCCTTTTTTATTTTCGGATACAGGGGACGGTACAGGGGACGGTGGCAAAATATCTATTTAACATATGCCACGCAAAGCGCGTTTAATCGTACCGGGTGCGGTGTATCATGTGATGGGGGCGTAGTATCGAACACTACCAGATTTTTTCTGCTGCAGTTTCAGGGATAATGCACCATTAAGCAGGATAGGTAACTATCCGGGTGTTGGTAGTGTAGCAGTATCAGCGACAATTCAGTCCGGGCGCGAAATTCTTAAAGCCGGATATATTGCTATTTGACTATTTTGCCACCGTCCCTTGTTCCTTATTGTCATACATTGAACTATTGCTGGTGAAATTATACAATATGTTCATACATCGTTTTATGTAATGAAATTTCAATGTTGAAGTAAGAAGAGAATTATTTTATACATGTTGTACTATCTGACTAATAATGAATAGGATTTGGACATGAAAAAGGAAAATCTGGATTTTACTATCCGGAATCTTGGGAAAGCGTCACTGGTGTCACCGATTTCATTATCAAGTGAAGATGATGATTTTATTGCAAATTATACGACTGATAATGATTGTATCCTTAATAATGTTGAAGTGGATCGCAGTACCAGGAGTTTTGAAGTGGAAGAGAAAGGTCTTATTGAGAGGGCTGGGCCGCGAAAGAACATATACTTTGATCCCTCCAAGACACGCGCTGTCATAGTTACCTGCGGCGGCCTTTGCCCGGGCTTAAACGATGTGATCCGTGCTATTGTCATGTGTTTGTGGTACCGCTACGGTGTGCAGAGAATAAGCGGAATCAAGTTTGGCTATCGTGGATTTCTTCCTGAATTCAAACTGCCCTGTTTAGATTTAACGCCGGAAAGTGTACGGATTATCCACCGTCACGGAGGCACCCTGCTCGGTTCGTCACGTGGGTATGGTGATCGAACCGGGGATATCGTTGACTCACTTGAGCGGATGAATGTTAATATTCTGTTTGCCATAGGTGGTGACGGTACACAGAAAGGTGCACTCGCTATTGCTGAGGAGGTCGTAAAACGTGGATTAAAGATAGCGGTCGTCGGTATACCCAAGACCATTGATAATGATCTCAGTTTTATTCAGAAATCATTCGGTTTTGAAACTGCGGTCGCCAGTGCTGTTGATGCTGTTGCCGGGGCGCATGTTGAAGCCCATGATGCAATAAACGGCGTGGGAATTGTTAAGGTAATGGGGAGGGAGTCGGGATTTATCGCAGCACATACCGCCCTTGCCATTAATGATGTTAACTATGTCCTTATACCGGAAGTGCCGTTTGATTTATATGGGGACAATGGCCTGATTACTCATGTTGAACATAGACTTGAGGAACGTAACCATGCGGTAATCCTTGTCGCAGAAGGAGCCGGACAGGATATTCTTGATAAATCAAATAAAACTGATGCGTCCGGCAATGTAAAGCTCCGTGATATAGGTATTTTTCTGCGTGATGAAATAAAAAAATATTTCAAGGAAAAGAATAAAGACCTTAACCTGAAATATATTGACCCAAGTTATATAATCCGCAGTCAACCGGCAAATCCCAATGATTCCCTCTATTGTGCCAGACTCGGCACCAATGCAGTACATGCGGCGATGGCAGGGAAAACAGCTATGATTATCAGCTTACTGCATAATCGTTTTGTCCATGTTCCCATTGCTATGACTGTTGCCCGAAAAAATCGCATTGACCCGGATAAGAGCCTCTGGCGGGATGTTATTGAAGCGACCGGTATGCCGGGGTTGATGAAGAATTAGGATATTGTTTTTTCTTGACTTAGGGCTTGGCTCAATATTTCGGGTAATTCTCCTCGTTTTCCATTATATTAATTATTATACTAATCAACGCTGTTCCTGATTTATAAACCACTTGCATAAGTATTGGGAGGGAATTTATGAGAGTGTTTCTGCTTTTTATTGCCTTTTTATTTTTTTCTCACATCACCGTTCTAAGTAACATTAATCAAAACGCAGATCCTGAAACCTTTGCTGATATTTTGATCAGTGTTCCAGTCTCCGGTCCGGAAGATGCAAACATGCTTATTGATTTGGGATTGCAGATTGAACACAATACTATTTATAACAGCAAGGCAGAAGGATTCGTTTCACGAATTAATCTGGAAAGAATTCAAGATGCAGGTTTTACCGTCACCGTTATTTATGACGAAACCAGTGAAAAGCAGCAACCGCAAAGTGTAACACGAAAACCATGGTACACCTATAACCAGATACATGATCTAATGGAAAAATGGGCTGAAGAATATTCAGCGATAGCGAAATTTGATACTGCCGGTTTCAGTATACAAGAGCGGGCGGTTTTTCAGATGAGGATATCCGGGGCCCCGGACACCGTACCCAGACAACGGATTTATCTCAATGGCTCGTGTCACGGTAATGAAAAAATCGGTTCTGAAACCTGTATGCGAATCATGAAACACCTCCTGGAAAATTATGCTACGGATCAAAATATTAAGAAGATCGTTGACCGTACCGATTTTGTTATTCATCCTATTCAAAACGTTGATGGATTTAATTACAGCGCGAAAGGGAGACGGCAGTTGTCTAACGGCAAGGACGCGAACCGGGCATTTGGTTATAAATTTGATGGCAAAGCCACGGATGGCTCACTTCCTTATCAATGGCCTGAGACTAAAATTTATCTCTACAGCATGATTGAAGCTCCGTGGTATTTCAATTTTGACTATCACTGCGGTATTATAACCATGTATTCTGCCGGGGGATTTGGCGCTGACAAGGATGCTTATAATAAAATCAAGTTAGTATACCCGCTGGGAAGAGCACAGTGGGATTATCAGCTCCGGGACCGGGCAGGCGGTTATGCCTATGCAGGTGCATACGGCAAATGCGGTTCAATGGCTTTTCTTCCGGAAATATGCAAACATTACCCCCCGGAAAGTGAAATAGAAGAGATAACCCAGTATAATCTGGAATGCGTACTTAATGTAATGGATGAAATACAGAAAGGGGTGTGCGGGAAAATAACGAACGCAAATACCGGCAAACCGGTGTATGCCCGGATAACAATAAAAAATAAGGGCTCTCATGTCCTTTCAGATCCGCGATCCGGGGGATTTTTCAAATACATACCCAGCCCGTCAGGCACCATGGAAGTCACTGTATTTGCCAATGGCTTTACGCCTGAAACAAAAACAGTCACCGCAGTATCTAGCGGCTTCGCAATAGCGGATTTCCCTTTGACACCTGATCCTAAACTGGTGTATGCTGCTCTTTCTGTTGATGTTGTTGGAGTTGATAACAGCTCAAATATCCAAACAACCCGTAATTGTCTCGGCTTACCTGATAATCAGGGTTTTACTATGCAAAACGGTTTCATCATTCTTGATTTCGGTCCAACCTATTTCATGACCGATAATCCAGGGGATGATATCACCGTGTATTCCACAAATAACGATGCGTATTCGGTCAGTGTCTCCAATGATATCGATAAGATTATCGATGATGAGGGCATAAAAATCGGCCAGGGCCAGGGCGAAACATCCTTTGATCTCAGCAGCGCATCTGTGGACTCTGCACGGTGGATCAGAATTAATTCAAATAATACTTCACCAATAATCGATGCTGTTGAAGCTAACCCTCGGGAAATAACAACAGCGCTCCAGCATACCCCTGGTATGGGCTGGAAGGATAAAAGTGCCAGGGTTTTCGTTTCTGCGGGACATATTGTACTGCGGACATTTATTAAAAAGGGACGGTATACGATTTCAGTGCATGCAATAAATGGCAAAAATGTATCACTGGTAAAAACAGGATATGCAGAGACCGCCGGGATGAAAACATTGCACCTGGACAGTTTCACGGCTGACGGCTCGTCTCTCGCGAAAGGGATTTATGTTATGAGTATTGCCGGCATTAACGGTAAGAATGTTATTAAGGTTCCGGTTTTTTGATAAGCGACGGACGTGCGGCAAAGATAAAATCGCATAGTGACCTAAAGAAAAGTACACATTTAATTTCCATTTAAAGTCAGACTGGTTAAGGTCACCCGTCCGGGATGAAAAATGACTATAAGTAATAGAACACCCTTACTTTGCTATAATACTCATTCTAAGTCCGTTATCACCTACAGCAAAAAAGACTGAATTAAAAGCCGGAACTAACGCAGTAAAATTACGATTGGTGTTTTCTTATACTAAACTCTTCAGCTACCAGTATCTGATTTGAGAGCATTCAAAAGTCGCTTGAGTCCAATCTTCATTTTTTTCTCTAAACCGGGTAGATCTTCGGGACTAAAGAAGTCTCGCAATTGTTCTTCGATCACATGTTGTGTGAGATTGGATATTGTTGCCTCAAGTTTTATAATAAATTCATTCAATGACATTGATACCTTTTTTGTTTTACTGCCTGATCTGATCTGGGATGTTAAGAGGCGTTGCTTTAAAGTCGGAATGTGTGGTTGTACGTCAAGAACTTCAGCTATAAAATAGCAGTCGTAAAGATCCCTGACAAGATCACGCTCATTCCATGCTGCGATTTTATGTGAGAGTGCAATATCAAAACGCATGCCGCGAATAATTCGGCCCTGCTGGTTGTGAATTCTTGCAAACGTTGCTGTGCTAAGTTCCTGGCTTTCACACTCTTGGGCGACATTTATTTCTAATTGTACTTTTATACCGTTGTAGTCACATATACATCGCAAACATTTTGAATTTATAGTATGTCGTACCTTCAGGTTTGGCACACCAGCAAGTGCTTCAATAACAATTTTGCAAACGTCCCTTTTTGATGAAAATGGAACAAAAACAAAATCTATATCATTTGTAAAACGAGGACAATCGAGAAGTCGTAATTCCATACCACCTTTTAAGATAGCACTGTTACCAAATTTGTCAGCTAAAAAATTTATCAGCCACACCATTAATGCTTGTTGAGTTTTAGCTTCTATCACTGAGGTAACCTTTCACAAATGAGATAAAACGAGGATTACGGTAATGTTTTAGCCAATTGAAAATAATGTTCTGATCCAATTGAGTAGTATCAATATCTTCATATACGTTAAAGGAAAATGAATATCCTTGTTGATAGAAAAAAAGAGTATCCAGTAAAGCCTTTTCTGCGGTAGCTAATCGTACACCATTTTTCACATCATAGCCAAAAAAAAGGTTCTGCGAGATACCCATATATACTATTGTTAGTCCAGCACCTTGATACTCACGGTTTTTTCCGGTTTTTACAGCATACACTGTCGTAGTAGGTGTTGATCCGATCATCAGCTCTTTCGCTAATATAGAGCCAAAGCTGATGTAGCTGTTAGTATTTACCCGTCCGCAAAGTGCTTCCCGGCTAAAGTCAGTTGTAACATAATATCCACGCGAAAACCGTGTTAAAATGCCGGCGCCTTCTAATGTCCGTATCCGACGATATAGAAGTACCGGTGTATCCTGTCCAAAAAGACGATGTAAATCCCCTGTAGAAAAGACACCTCCCATTTCCTGAGAGTATTTATTAATTAATTTTACATCTCTAAGCAGTTTGTTCATCACGACAATAAATATACATTAATGTTAAATAACCGTCAAACTGTTTGTGGGCTTAATTGAAAGTGGATTACATAGAATATGTAGAATTTAATTTATTTATTTGAGTCAATTTCTTTGTTTGATACTTTTAGGAAAGATATTTTTCTAATATTCATAGAGTTATACAGATTGATATAAAGGCAAATGTTCGATATAGAGTTTGATTTTCTTGTTTTATGCTCTTAGTCCCGTCAGGGACGGAATATTTATAGCACGAATATATCAACATCAACACCCAGTTCCGTAGGAATGAAATATGGAGGAGCATGGCAAACACCTATACACAGATTTATTTACAATTCTGGAGTATGCATTCTCAAGAAGGTTTTTCAAATCCTGAGGGGTTACCTTTTCTACTATTGTAACAGCGCTGCTGAATGGGAGGGCGTTAAAGATATCAAGTTCAGAAAAGGTACCGGCAGCGATACCTGCTCGAATACTGCCCCCGTTTATCATGGCAATATCCGGCATAGGGGCATTATATTCGGGTGCTTTACGGCGTGCTGCCCAGAGTAACGCATCAGCCAGCAGGCTGCCCAGAGGCGTTTCAGACGAACGAACTCTGTTACGATTTCCGTCAAGATTGATTTCCGAGGTCCCGATTACATTATTTTTCATGGCGCCAAGAGCCTGTTCCAATGGCACAATTACATGCGCAGTCACCTGAGAGTCGGGTGCAACGCCGTCTTTATAAGTTGTACTGACAACCCGTTTGGGGCCGCTGTTTTCACTCATAGCCACTATCTCACCCTTTGCCTGCGTTAATTAATTTAGACTCGCCATCGTTGAAGTGAATCAATGTGAGCGTAACATCGACAATGCCTCTTTTGTTATCGGAACAATCATTCAGTGTTGTTGTACTGGATATACTCATGCCGAATCTTACCGGAAGGGAATTGCTGCCGCAGATAGCACAGAAATATACAGGTTTACCGGTTGTCATGCTCACGGCGCTCAATGAAGTTGACACCGCAGTGGATTGCATGGAAAAAGGTGCGTTTGATTATTTAGTAAAGCCGGTGGATAAAAACCGTCTTGTCACCACAATAAAACGGGCTAAAGATAATCAGACGATTGCCGCACAGATGCTGGGGCTTACCCGTTCGGCCCTGAACAAACGCCTGAGTAGAGCATTAAAATCGGATATGTAAAAGCTGAAAAAATATTGCGTCCTGAGTAACTGAAAGATGACTTTCCAGCCTTTTTTATAATACCGAGTCAATCGAATCTCCTCTAAATGTTATATATTTATGGCCAAATTATGTTTGTTCGGTGGATTTATGCCTTAAAACCCTCAAAAACAGGCATACAAAATGTGGTATTATGCATTACTATCCATAGTATGTCAAGGGAGAAAAAAAGAAAATTATGGAGACTCTTTTTCTTGACACCTACCGCAATATGTAGTATCTTGAAGACATATTTATGCCTATAGAGGGTATTTTTCTCTGATTTCACCTGGATACTGTAAATCTATGATTTTACGGAAGCTCTCCATATTTGGATTCAAGTCATTTGCTGATAAAACAGAACTCTATTTCGGTGATGGTATAACCGCTGTTGTCGGACCAAATGGCTGTGGAAAAACCAATGTTGTTGATGCTATCCGGTGGGTATTCGGTGAGCAGAAGACCTCGGTTCTGCGAAGTGTCCATATGCAGGATGTGATCTTCTCCGGAACGGAAAAGCGTCAGCCATTGAATCTGGCAGAGGTTACCCTCACCATTTTAAATACAAAAGGAATTCTTCCGGTTGAATATAATGAAATTGCAATTACCCGTCGTATTTTCAGAAGCGGTGACAGCGAATACCTTGTTAATAGAACAGTGTGCAGGCTGAGGGATATTCATAATCTGTTTCTTGATACGGGTGTCGGCAGTAATGCCTATACTACTATAGAGAACAGCATGATTAACCGGATACTCAGTGATAAAGCGGAAGAGCGGCGTATTCTGTTTGAAGAGGCTGCCGGAATCGGCAAATATAAACAGCGTATCAGGGAAAGTCAGCGTAAACTCGACCGTACAAAGCAGGACCTGCTGCGGATCAATGACCGGGTGCAGGAGAAAGAACGGTATGTCAGGATGCTGGGGCGGCAGGTTGAAAAAGCGAAGCGGTACAAGCAGTATCACGATGACTTGCAGGCCCTGGAAGTCGGTTTTGAGAATCATCGTTACCGGGTATTGGAAGAAACTCTACACGAACGGAGACGGGCTCTTGCTGAGCTGGAGAGTGAAATCGAGACACTGAAAGCCAGGATCGCGACCGGTGAATCCAGAATTGAAGAGATAGAACTCGCTAAGGTTGAAAAGGAAAACGAAGTTCAAATTGCCGGAAGGAATGTTGCTGAAGCATCAGAGAGAATAAATGCAACAGACCGGGAAATCTCCCTTTCTGATCAGAATATTTCTATTCTCAAGCAGAATGTAACCCGTTTTAAAAATGAGTTAGAATCATTTGAATCTCAGAATACTGAGAAAAATGAGCTTCTTGCAAACATTGAAACGAGTATGATCAGCCGGGAAACACAGTTGGAAGAGTTGGCCGTGAAGGTTGAGAATGCCCGTAAAGCGCTGGAAGACTTTGATGCACAAGTTTTTAAGCAAAGGATGCTGGTTGATGACCTTGCCACCCAGCAGCTTAATTGTGTCCATGCGACCGGTGAAAAACAGAAAGAGTTGAGTAACTGTAAAACGAATTTAGTCAACTGTATTGAGCGGCGCGAACGCGATGAGAGTGAAATAAAGAAGCTGGAGGATCACCTTGAGGAGTCTCGTATCGTTCTTGATAATTGTAAGCGTCAGCTTGGGCAGGCAAATGAGTCATTCAAGAATCATATGAAGGCCCGCGAAAAGCTCTGGAACCGTATTGAAGAGGAAGATGAACGGTACCACTCTTTTGTTGAAAAAGAGAAATCTGTTGAAGTCAGGATCGATTCGGGCAAGGCTAAGCTGCGTTTTCTCGAAGGGCTCAATGCTGCATTTGAGGGGTATGGTGATGGAGTAAAATCGCTTCTTGAGAAGAGACTCCCGGGAACCATGGGGATCGTCGCTGATCTGATCGATGTTGAAAATCCAGAAATGATCAGTATGGTTGAAAGGGCACTTGGGTCTGCTATTCAAACAGTAGTGTTTAAAACAGATACTGATCTGAAAGATGCTATGGGCTATCTGCGCAAAGAAAAAGTCGGTGTTGCACGGATGGTATCCCTTGAGCGGTTGCAGGCTTCAAAGCATAATGCTCCTGCATTTGTTGTTGACAATTCGCTCCCTCTGCGGGTTAATATAACTACCGAAGAAGAGTGCTCCATACTTGCAGATTATCTTTTCAACCGTATTCTTATTTGTGATGATGATGATACGGCGTTAACACTGCAACCGCAGATTGAAGCTGGTACTGTTATGGTCTCACAGGATGGTGCGGTATGTTATGCAGACGGTTCTATTGTTGCCGGAACGAAGAAAAAGGAGCAGGTCGGTATCCTGCAGAGGAAACGGGAGATTGAGCAGCTAAAAGAAGAGATCGTTCTGCTTCAGGATGAGTATAATATTATAGTTCATGATAAGGAAATTTGTATTATCACCCGTGATGAAGCGAAACTGGCGCTTATCGAAATTGACGAAAAATTAAATACCGGACGGCAGGTGCAGCAGGAGCAGGAAACCAATATCAAACACTATGAAGCAGAGATTGAAAATGTTAAAGAACGGATTCAGAGTATTGTTCCGGATCTGTCGAAGAATAAATCCAGTATTGACGAGTATAAATGGTTAATAAAAGAGCATGAAGTTGAGCTTGAAGAAATTATTGAGCAACGCAAAACGCTGGAAGATCAGATTAATGCAGCAAAGAATCGGCTTACTGAAATGGATGCTGAACGGGCACGGTTATCCGATCATCTTAAGAACATTGAGCTTTCTCAACAGGGACTTGCGAGCCGCGTAGAACAGGATAAGAACAGTATTGAGCATCTTAAGCAGGATATCCTGAATCTGGGCGACAGCAGGCAGAAGAAGATAGAAGATAAAAACAGTGCCCTGAGCGAGATAAAGCGTCTTGAGGAAAAACTGGTTGTTCTGAAAGAGAGTCTTGAGCGTCAGACCGGCCGGAGGGAAGAGCTTAAGAAGGTGTTTGACGGGATTCGTGAAGATTTTAACGGACTATTAAATTCTATTGAAGAACAGCGCCGTGAGATTAAACTGGTCCAGAAAGAGCTGGAAAAAGTATCAGATCGTAGACATGGCTTAGAGGTTGAACAGACGCGTGATGAAGAGCATAAACGGGCTATCCGGGAAAAAATATTTAATTCCTATGAGATTGATCTTGAATCACCACCGGATGATATCCCGGAGATAGATAAAGAAGATGCTGAGGTTTCAGAGAATATTCATGTGTTGAAAGAAAGGCTGCGCCGTGTCGGTGAAGTTAATATGGGTGCTATCGGTGAATATGAACAGGAAAGTAGCGAGTTGAAAGAGATGGTGGTACAGCGGGACGATCTGCAGACAGCTGTGGATGATCTGGAACGGGCGATTAAAAAGTTGAATAGGGAAGCGCGGGTGCAGTTTTCTGCAACCTTTGAACAGGTCCAGAAAAATTTCAGAGAAATGTTTACCACCCTGTTTGAAGGTGGGGAGGCTTCGCTTTCTCTGGAAGAAGATGTCGATCCGTTGTATGCTGAAATCAGGATAAATGCCAGACCTGCAGGCAAGAAAATGCGCGGTGTTACCTTACTTTCCGGCGGTGAGAGAGCGCTAACTGCAATTTCTCTCTTATTCGCGCTCTATCTGGTAAAACCCTCGGCATACTGTATTCTTGATGAGCTTGATGCACCGCTTGATGATGCAAATATTAACCGCTTTGTCTGCGTGCTCAAGAAGTTTGCGACCAAAACTCAGTTTATTATAATCACCCACAACAAACATACCATGGAAGTGGCTGATCTTTTATACGGAGTAACACAACAGGAGTCAGGTATCTCAACAGTGGCGTCTGTTGTCCTTGGTGAAGATCGTCAGTTACGCGCGGCTTAGATTCTTCTTCCCTAACCCAGAACTCAGTAATTTGTCTTAATTCCTTAAGATGAAATCGCAAGTTATACTAAAGCATAACATTGAGTAGAAGCAGAAAGGTCAAATGAGAATTAGGAAATTGATTTCCAATTCGAATTGTGCAGTGGCCATTCCCATGCCCTTCTGCTTAACTCACTGTTAAAATTCCTCGTCCTCGTCCTTCGTTCTCAGGCAAAACAAGTCGATAGCATGCTCTTTCATCGCATTCGAACTGGCACTTTGCCTTCGTCCTCGGTTTTTTCTTTTTAACTTTTAAAAAACAGATCGAGGGACGAGGAGGACGAGGAGGAAGGACGAGTACGATTAAAAACGTCACCATATTTTTGAACACGTATACTAAGGTACTAAAGGATATTATCCGGCTCTGCTGGGTTAGTACACCCAAAACCATACAACCAAAAAGCAATACACTTCAAGGCGGTTATATGTGGGAAAAACATATAACCGTTTTTTTTTAGATAGATTCAATATGTGTATGGAGAAAAAATTATCTTAATAAGTTGTATATATATGTATAGATAAAAAATTTTGACATTTCAAAGAAGAATGAATTACATTGGTATATATAGAAAAAGCGTATTCATATCATGGAGAGAAATTGCCTATGAAAAACAGGCTTGAAAGCATTCTCGTTGATTGCCTGTGTGATACTCTGCATGTTATGCTCTGTTCGGAATCTTCCGGAGCCATCTGTACGATAAACTCCCTTATCGGTCGATATCCTTTGTTCAACTTTCTGAAAGCACGATCAACAGATGCGATGAAGCTTTATTTCAGGCAGATTCCAGCATGGCAGTGCGTGATATTTGACAGCAGATGCTCCTTTTCCGAAGACTTCTTCTCCACAATAAAGAATCTTCCCTTATGGGTTCCAATTATCATGCTCGCCGATTCAGTGTCTGATGATTATATGCGTATCCATAATATGATAGCGGAAACCAATGATTACATCACCTTGGAGAATGGTACGCAGAACAATATAGGTAATGGCGCTATCGGTAAAAAGTGTATCATAGTCTGTCCGATAAGAAGTTTAAAAAAACTGTTTCCCATGCTTCAACTGCACAGTATACGCAAAAAACTCATGCCTAAGATGATGCCCGAAGGGATAGTCCAGAAAGCAATAAACGTTCTGTTTACGCAGAACCCGCTTACCGTTGAAGACTGGTCAATGATTTTAGGTTCTACACCACGAAAATTCCAGAGAATGCTTAGAAACTATACCGTCTATTCCCCGAAGAAACTTATAGCCCTGTACCATGCATACCGCATTGCTTTTGAGACGATGGGAAGGCATGAAGAGTATGCCAAAGGTATCATTTCCGCCTATATCCTGGATGATCATTCTAAAAAACGTTTTATGGAGTATGTGCTTTCTCGTCGAAGCCAGCTTCTCTCCGTGTAGTTCTTTTAATATTTTACTATCCGTTCCACAGTTTCTCTGTCTATATGTTCTTTAAGATTTTCTTTAAATGACCGCTCTGGTTTGATTATGATATTATCCGATTCAGTACCATCTAGAATAATAAAAACATCGCGGACATCATTATATCCATCGACACTTGCAGGATCGAAACCATGCAATAAAGATTTTTTTATGGGTGCAACGAATCTTTTTTCCACCCATCCTATTCTGCTGTGTTCATCTTCAATTTTGTATAGATCGTCTTTCATATCCAGGACCCTTAACCGGCTGTTCAGGTTGACTTTAAAAAGGGCATCTTCGTTCAGTCGCCTTACCCGGCTCCCGTAGATTCTTACCTCTT
>CBDVBE010000022.1:0-29985 GCA_965372145.1 uncultured bacterium
GAAAGATAGACATCCCGAATATTCGGCCGGTACGTTTTATTGCCAAGCAGTAACGAAAGGTTATGCTGGCCGTCATTGTCAATAGCAAGGACACGAAATCCCGCTAAAGCTAATGCCTGAGATGTACTAACCGTAAATGTAGTCTTTCCTACCCCACCTTTATAGTTGAGTATAGAGATAATTTTCATAATAATTATGTATGGACCTCTATAAGGTTATTGTAGCGATGACATTATCTAATTTATAACAAAACCAGGAGAAAATACAAATAATTGTTATATCTTGTGTACTCCTTGTCCTTCAAAAAATATAAGGGATTGATATTACTGCAGGTTATAAGATTCTTCAATACGGTGTAAAGCACCATCCTGGCGTAATATACTTGAATAAAGATGAAAACCTGTTACCTTAAAGGGCTCGATTTTAAAAAGGCTGTTCTGGGTAAGAAAGGGAATAATGGCTGCTGGTGATGTGCGTACTTTAAATCGTGCTAAAGTAATATGAGGGTGAAATTTCTTGCGATCTGCTGCAATGCCGAGACTGCTGAGGCATTTATCTACGGCATGATAGAGATTGGGGAGTTCTTGAGAAGGTTGTAAACCGGCCCAGAGTATTCGGGGATTTCCCCGGGGGGGAAAGTGCCCCACCCCTTTGATAGTTAAATCAAACGCCGGGATAGAAACCGTATCCAAAGAACTTTGGATATCATAGAATAGGCTCTCGTCGCAATTTCCAATAAAGCGAACCGTCACATGTATCTGATCAGATGGTAGCCAACGTGCATTTTTAATCCCAAAGCAGATGTTTTGCAGTTGTTCAATAATTGAAGGGTCCAATTTTAATGCAATAAATAATCGAAGCATGGTAAAAAATTCTGTTTAGAGTAATGTACCTTATTACACAGGATGTATTTTTGAAAAATAGTAATATAATGCAGGTATAGACCGTAAGTAAAGGTTTTTGGGCAATCCTATCCCGAATATGAGAGTACCACGGGCACCACAACGAGTGAGGATTTAAACTATGATTCCTGTTGTTACCACTGCAGAAATGCGCCGTATCGATGAGCAGGCGATACAAGGTGATGTTGCCACCGGCTTCTCCTATATGCAGAAAGCCGGCATGGGTCTGTATGATACTGTTTCACAAATGGGGCTTAGCCGGAATTCAGACGAAATAGCAATTGTCTGTGGTAAAGGAAATAATGGAGGTGACGGGTATGTCGTCGGCAGACTGCTTCTTGACAAGGGGTATTATGTCATGTGCTTTGGCCTTTGTGAAGGAGAGTCTTTAACCGGTGAAGCACGCCGTGCATTTAATGAATATATTGCGAAAGAGGGAAATTATTTCCATATTGATGATGCGGCGGATTTGGAGGGCTTCGGGCGTTACTCGCTCATTATTGATGCGCTGTTGGGAACCGGTGTGCAGGGTAATCCCCGTGGATTATTTGCAGAGGTGATTAAGGTAATAAATCTCTCCGGAAAACCCGTCGTTGCTGTTGATACACCGTCAGGGCTTAATAATGATACCGGACAACCTGCTCACCCGGCAGTAAAGGCTGATTATACGGTTACCATGGGATACCCAAAAATCGGTCAGCTTTTTTATCCGGGACGGTCACTCATCGGAAAGCTTGTTATCAAAGATCTCGGGTATCCATTAGAAATAGCAGAACGTAATAGTTCCGGATTGTATCTCCCGGCACAGGGAGATTTTGAAAAACTCGTTCCACCGCGAAAACCGGCAGGATCTAAATTTGATCATGGATTAGTATGTATGCTTTGCGGCTCACGTGGAATGACCGGATCTGCGGAACTTGCAGCAATGGCTGCTCTGCGCAGTGGTTGTGGTATGGTACATTGTGCGGTACCTGAATCTATTGTCCCTGTGTTGTCAGCGAAAGTTACCGAACCGGTTCTTCATGCATTTGCCGAAACCCCGGAAGGGTCCCTGGCATCATCAAATAGTGATGCCTTGCTTCAACTGGCCTCTTCCATGCAGGCTGCACTCATTGGACCGGGTATATCACATAGCAGTGACACGAGTAAATTAGTCAGGGAACTGCTTGTTACTATCTCGATACCGGTTGTACTTGACGCGGATGGCATAAATGCATTTAAAGGATATACCAAAAAGTTAAAAAAACATGCGCATGATGTCATTCTCACCCCGCATAAAAAGGAGTGGGAGCGCCTTTTTGACCTTCCGCCATCAGAACCGGCTGCTTTAATTAATACCATTGCACAGAAGGCGCAGGAATTCTCAATGACCGTTATTTTTAAAGGGAATCCGAGCATAGTTGCTTCCCCTGTAGGAAAGGTGGTTGTTCTTCCGGTTGGCAATTCCGGTATGGCTACTGCCGGCTCGGGGGACGTACTGAGTGGAATCGTCGTTTCCCTCATGGCACAGGGATGTACACCATTTGATGCTGCTGTACTGGGCACTGCTATCCATGGATTTTCCGGTGAAATCGCCAGTAAAGCTGTTGGAGAATATTCTGTAATTGCCAGTGATTTGACCAATAATATACCTGCCGTGTTTAATACATTTACTTTGCAGGAGAGTAATGGAATACTATTTGAATAACCCGGGGATATTTACACAATGAGCAATTTGCCTGATTGGCATTCGATTTACAAACTATTTCTGGGTTTTATCCAGCAGGAGGCAATTGGACTTGTTATTGTAATTGGATTGATCTCGGTAATTGGACGGATAGTATCAAGTACTGCTACCAAATATGTGCAGAATGATAAAAAGAAACATGCAATAAAGAAATGGACACGGTATATTACAGCAATTTTTATTGTATTCTGGATTCTCATCCTCTACAATTCACATGTACAGCGGGATACACCATTTTATCTGTTCCTGATTGGTATCTTTCTTGCAAGTATTGCTATATCTATGCGGGATGTCTTCTCAAACTGTGTAGGATGGATGATCATTATTTCAAGCAAGGGATTTAAGAATGGTGACCGGATAAAAATCGGTACCATAAAGGGTGATGTGATTGATGTCGGCATTTTACGAACCATAGTTGCGGAAATCGGGGATTGGGTGGAAGCTGATCAATCAACCGGAAGATTGATCAGTATGCCGAACAGCATCATGCTCACCCAGGAAGTATATAACTATACCACGGGGTATGATTTTATCTGGGATGAAATCCGTATTCTTATTACTTTTGAATCAAACTGGCAGAAGGCTGAGAAAATTATAAATGAGATTGCACTGGAAGATTTTAATCCGAAGAAAGAGCAGATACAGGAACGGCTTAAGAGGGTAAAACGGGATTATTTATTAAGATTTAATTATATTACGCCAAAAGTATATGTAACTATTAAAGATTCCGGGATTGAGTTAGCACTTCGTTACATGGTCCGGGCCCGGCGAAGAAGAACACTTGAGGACTCTGTGGCACGGGAGATTCTTACCCGTTTTCAAAATGAAAATGATGTTGATTTTGCCTATCCAACAATACGTGTTTATAAACAGGATGGGACCTCAATCTAATATCAGAACTCCTGATCTCTGGGATTTTGCTATATACCTGAATTTATACATTTAACACTCTTTATGGAGTATTGGATTACTGGAGTGTTGGATTTTATAGCTTTTTATCCATTACTCCATTACTCCATTACTCCATTACTCCAACTTGGTATCATATTAAAATCCTGCCTACTCTTATAAGCTATTGATTCTTAGTATAGAGGTCAGGTTCTCTGAACATAACTTCACTGTGGTTATAATCCCGGCTCGGAATTATTCTTCAAAAAGTCCGATACCGATAAGGGTCATCTCCGGTATATATTCACAATCAATATTCAATGCATCTTCCACTGTTTTCCATGCACCTCCGCACGTGAGGATATTAGTATATGCGGGATGTTGTTTTTGCAGTTTTTCGATGATAAAAGAGATGCCGCCCGCAACACTATGCAATGCACCCTGTGCTATTGCCGATTGCGTTGATTGCGGCGGAAACATATCACCATCTGTTGAACGTGGAGCCTTTGGAAGTTCTGCAGTATTATAATGGAGACTGTTTAATTGCAGGTCGATTCCGGGAAATATAAATCCGCCGATAAATTCATGAGAAGATGATAGCATGTCTATTGTTACTGCAGTACCGGCATCAATAATAATACAGTTTTTTTTAGGGTATTTTTTTATACAGTAAAGGCAGTTGGCAATCCTGTCAGTACCGAGAAGCTCAGGTTTTTCATAATTGATTGTTACCGGTAAGGTTTTATGATAGGACACCAGACTGACAGGCCCAATAGAGGATAGAGAAGATAAGGTTTGCACTATTTCATCCTGTACTGACCGGATAACAGTGCAGATTTTTATAGGAAGTGGGTTGCTTGCCTGATATTTATCAGTCAGTTGTTCAACAACGTTGTTGATATTCTGTATGCACTGCTTCGAAAGCAGTGAACGGCTTTCTAAACAGGTAAGGTCATCGCAATTGACTATTCCAACCGTTGTGTTTGTATTTCCGATGTCTACTGCACAAACAAGTGAGTCCATAATACTGTAAAAAATTATAGAAGAATAAGGTGTATGTCAAGCGCTTTGGCACTATGGGTAATAGCACCGGAAGAAATATAGTCTACGCCGGTTTCAGCAATTGCCCTTATGTTTTCTGCGGTTACATTTCCACTCACCTCAAGTTCGATATCGGTATCAAGATTTTTAATTTTCAGGACGCATTGGGCTATATCGTCTATGCTCATATTGTCAAGCATAATACGGTCGGGAGTCTCAGTGACAGCATCATAGAATTCATCCAGCGATTGCACTTCTACCTCAATCTTCTTCTCAGAATGGGTGCTGCAGAATTGTTTGGCTTTACGGATTGCTTCAGCAGTACCGCCGGCAGCCTTTACATGGGTGTCTTTAATAAGGATCATATCAAAAAGGCCGAAACGATGATTTGTTCCACCGCCGGCCAGGACAGCCTTCTTTTCAACCAGCCTGAGGGTGGGAGTGGTTTTACGGGTATCGAGAAGTTTCGCCCTGGTATCCTGTATGAGTGAAACCATAGTATTCGTTTGCGTTGCGATACCGCTTAATCGCTGCAAAAAATTAAGCACGGTTCGTTCACCGGCAAGAATACTTTGTGTCGTGCCATACAGCCTGCATATCTCGGTACCGTTCTCTAATGCAGCACCCTCATCAGCCATAATTTTTACCGTGAGTTCTTTGTCAATAGCATTGAAAATTGGTTCGATCAGGTAGGTACCGGAGAGTATCCCCGATTCTTTACTCTTGATAACAGCATCTGAAAAAGCATCGCTGTCACACAGTGCCTGTGAGGTTATATCACCTTCATTACCGAGGTCTTCCGACAGTGCCTGCTGAATGATCGAATTAATTATAGGTTCTTCGTGTGGATGGATCATAGGAATCCCCAGCGTAATCCAAGATAGAATTCAAGAAGAGTATCATTATTATCAATAACATCATTGAGCATTCCAAGTATTCCATTTTCATCATAAAGATCTATATAGGTAAAAATCAAACCACCTTCTAACGCTATATTAAAAAATAAAGGGGCTGTTAGTAACTCGAAGCCTGCATTAAAACCCCAGGAACTAAAATAGTTACCGGTATTAGGAAAGTGGCCGCCGTGCACCTGGTTTAAAAACACTTTTGCATATTTTATGGGTTTTAAGAGGTTTTCATTTATAGAAAATGATAACGTAAAACCAAAATTGTTATTTTCGTTTAACAATAAAGTGGTGTCTATAGATACTAGATGAGTGTCAATGTCTATAGGACTAATTGAAATTGTGTCAAAGACAGTTCTTAGGAACCGTACCTTGTACTTTTCATGTGCAAGGAAGTCTTGTTGAAATGTTAAGTCAATAGAAGTTCCTTTAATTATAGTCGTTGCAAAGGATGCAGCAAATGCATAAGCCTTTCTATAGTGGTTAATATTATTATTTTGAGTTTTATACCCAACACCTTGATATTGTGGAAGGAGTCGTAATCGATTGGACATATACATAGAACTAAAATAGCCATTAGTAAGTTTTCCACTTTCTGCTATATAGCTTATCCCAAAATGAAAATTCTTAATATTCATTCTGAATTCGGGACCCTTTATTACAAAATCAGGTACTTTTGAATCGGTAAGATTAAAAGTATCTGATCCAAATTGAAAGGTTGAATCATAATTAACCTCTTTTTCGAATTTTTGTGCGAATTGAAATAGCAGATCAAATGCAGTATTCTCTTCAAGACTATGGCTAAATCCAAAGTTTATTTCATACAAATGAATATTAGACTTATATAGATAGGATTTTTTATCAATTGAAGATGAAATATTAGATTCCATTGAGTTAAAATCCAGAAATCGTGATGTGGTATTATTTACCGTGTTGTAAAATTGATTTGCGTCATAATAATAGCCTAAACCTAACCACGTTGGTCCGGGAAACAGACTTATATGCAAACCACCGACATACCAGTTTGTAATATCTGAGATGAAGGCGTCTATTTTAAAGGTCTCTTTTTTAAATAAAAGTTTAACACCAAGAGGCTGGGTAGTTGTATAAATATTTTTATTATAATAATTACGCACAATCAAACCATCTCCAATTGTATAGTTTTCTATCGGTCCAAGCATAAAATAACGAGGATATAGACTGTCGATTGAACCTATGGTCAGATGGTGAATTTTATCGAAAATCCCGGCAGCAGAGCTAAAACCCATCTTGATTCTGTCGTTATAATTCTTTGCCAGAGGGAGGTTGAGTCCTATTGAAAATTTTGGAAAATAAAATGAAGGAAGTAATTGAAACTTCGGGTATACATTACCCCCCGCAATTCCTATTGTAGAAATAAAAGTCAACACTCCCTTATTCGGATGTACGCGGTATGGTTTTGGTATAGGTTCATACCATTTTCTTTTCCGTATTCTGTCTTCGAGTATTGAACCCCAGATTTTATTCTGGCTGAATACTTTCTTCTGTATGCCACTTTTTGCCTCTTCTTGTTCGCGACTTAAATTCTGGGATAATGACAAACGATTTGTAGATGTCTGTTCTTCAGTGGGTTCAATACCCGCTTCATCGATCTGGCGTTGTATATAGTCGTCACCGAAGAAATGCTTCAGTACCGCCACGTGCCGGTAGGTAATATCAAGAGGAGCAGTAGGTTCTTTACCGGGGAGTACTATTGTGGTGAGGCCGGACGATAGATTTTTACCCTGTTGCTGTGAGACATTTCGAACTTGCGCTTTTCCGCCAAGTAACTGAAAACCGGTGTGTCCGGTTTTTGCCTCAACAACCGTGGAGATAGTACCGCTGTCTATTTGAGCAACCGCATTGGATGTATAAATACTTGCGCGGCTGTTTGAGAGTATTTTGACTAATGCGCCGCCGTTGAAAAGGGTGATATTTACGTCGAGCACTTTATATTTATCCTGTTGTACTTCCTTGATATTACATAGTGCCCGGGTATTGGAACCTAAAATAAGTACGTTGTCAACACCAAACTGAAATGCCGTCTTTGTCTGGAAAAAGGTCTCAATAATATCATTATCATTAATTTCATCACCCAAAGAAAGGTTTTCCCAGCTCTTCTTCTGTGATCGTTGTACTTTCGCCGTTCCATCAAGGAGGGTAACTTTTAAGGTCGGCTGAGCATCAGCAAACTGAAGCAGAAGAAAAGATAGGATGAAAGTTGCTATAATTTTGTTCATTATTATATTGTGACTATGATAATTTAGTTGCGTTATCAGGCTGATTAATGGTAATATAGAATTACATAATGTTGAGCGGGAGGACACGATAGTGTCCTATGCGCTCTTACATAATGTTATGCTTTAGTATAATAGTTAAGTTATTGCTATTACAATAAATAATACAATGCTTTCGTCGGAAAATAAATATTTTTTTCAGAGATATCTTTAAAATGAAACTGGTTATACAAATACCGTGCTGGAATGAGGAAAAGACAATTGCTGATACAATCCGATCACTTCCTGAACAGATTGATGGTATTGATTGTATTGAAGTAATTATTATTGATGATGGATCGGATGATAAAACTGTTGAAATGGCGCAGAATGCGGGAGCAACTGAAGTAGTCCGTTTACCGCGCCATATGGGTCTCGCCGGAGCATTTTCCGCTGGTGTGGCTGCTGCTATCAGCCATGATGCGGATATCCTCGTAAACACCGATGCGGATTTACAGTATCCTTCATCATGTATTCCTGACATTGTCAAACCGGTAATCAAAGGCAAGGCTGATATTGTTGTCGGGGACCGACTTTCGTATAAACCGAGACCATTTAATCCATTGAAAATGTTTCTTGAGCGTCTTGGTACCTTAATTATCCGCATTTTTTCAGGTATACCCATTAAAGATGCCGCGAGTGGATTCAGAGCGTTAAATAGGGATGCCATGCATTCTATGGTAATTCATAATGATTTTTCATATACCCTTGAAAGCCTTTTACTGGCGGGGGAGAAAAAATTCAGAATATTGAATGTTACCATACCAACCAACGCCCCAAAGAGAAAATCGCGTCTTTTCAGAAGTGTGTATCAATATATTGTTCGTTCTATTATTACCATCACACGCATTTACCTGATGTATCATCCTCTCAAGTTTTTTGTTACTATCGGACTGCTCTGTTTGACCGCTTCATGTCTTATTGGGTTACGTTACCTTTACTTTTTTATCCTTGAGGGAGGCGGCGGACATATACAATCCCTCATTTTATTAGCAGTCCTTGCGGGTATGGGATTTCAATGTATCATACTTGGATTATTAGCGGATATTGTTGCTGCAAACAGGCGGCTCCTTGAACAGATACGCTTGAAACAGTTGGAAAAAAGAAACGATAGATAGAAAATACCGACATGGTTCGCCTGTGGTTCCCATACAATTAAGAAATAATGAATTATGGTAGTATTAGTTGATATACTGCATCCGGCACATGTACATTTCTTTAGAAATATCATACGTATTTTAAAAGAGAATGACCATACGGTGGTTGTCACTGCACGTTCCAAGGAGATAAGCGTTGACCTGCTTCGTCAATATGCTATTACTCACACCGTTATCAGCAATCAGAAAAACGGAGTTGGTTTAATCATTGAGATGGTAGCGCGAACCGTGCGACTGATAACGATATGTATACAATACAAACCTGATTTACTTATGGGTATAATGGGTCCTTCCATTGCTGTTGCCGGTTTTCTACTAAGAGTCCCGGCATGGATTTTTTATGATACCGAGAATGCCTGGATAACAAACTGGTTTGCCTATCCCCTTGCGCACCGGGTTTATACTCCTGAGTGTTACCGGGGGAAAATCGGGAGGAACCATATCCGTTATGCAGGTTACCATGAGCTTGCCTATTTACATCCGAAACGTTGTACCCCAAACCGTTCTGTCCTGCAGAGATACACAATTGATTTAGATAAGCCCTATTCCCTTGTCCGTTTTGTCAGTTGGCAGGCCAGCCATGATATCGGTGAAAAAGGGCTACCGTTTGATGATAAGATGAAACTTATTACTACTATGGAACAGTATGGGAACGTATATATTACCTCAGAATCGCCCCTTCCTGAGTCATTGCAGCAAAAACATGTTCCGGTGAAGATTACCGAGATTCATCATCTCATTGCTTTTGCGCGATTAGTTGTGGGCGAGAGTGCCACTATGGCTTCAGAGGCGGCTGTTCTGGGGGTGCCGGCACTGTTTATTTCTGATACGTTGCGAGGCTATACCATCGAGGAAGAAAACAAATATGGCCTTGTTTATAACTATTCCCGTACGGATATTCCACAAGCAATTGAAAAAATAGAACAGATATTGCGGGACCCTGAATCAATTCAGAAATACGCAGTGAAACGTAAAAAGCTTTTAGAAGATAAATGTGATGTTACAGACTATATTTATTCGACAATAACCTCATATTTCATGAAGGACGCATAATGTGTGGAATAGCCGGGGCCCTGAATGATACGCGTGACTCGGTAATACAGGGTATGCTGAAAAGAATTAATCATCGCGGCCCTGATGACAGTGGCTTTAAGATATTTGATAATGCAAGTATCGGTAATGTCCGGCTCAGTATTATTGATATAGCCGGAGGGCATCAACCCATGTGTGGCCCGGACGAGCGGCAGTGGTTAGTTTACAATGGGGAGATATATGGCTATAAGGAAATCCGTGAACATTTACAAAGAGATGGGTATCAATTTAAAACAGCCACTGATACCGAGGTAATACTTGCACTGTATCAGAGATACGGGCTCGATGCTTTGTCCAGGTTGAATGGTATGTTTTCATTCTGCCTTTACGATACTGACAATGAGGTCGTTATAGTCGCCCGTGACCAGTTTGGCATAAAACCGCTCGTATATACAATCCTGAATAATTGTTTCTATTTCTCATCGGAAGTAAAGGCATTTTATGCAATACCGGAATGGAAACCCGAACCGGATTTAAATGCATGGCATGCATTTATGAATATTCGTTTTCCCCCTTCGCCGCATACACTTTTTAAAGAGGTAAAAAAGGTACCACCCGGCTGCTATATCTGCTTATATAAAAATGCGATACCGGAGAGTATTTCTACTGAACACACCCGCCTGGAAACATTTCAGGCAGGGGAGTGGCACGCTGGTATTTACAGATATTACTCTCTACCGCAGGAAAAAAGCAGTGTGGGATTAATTGAAGCTGGAGAATATCTTAAGACTCTACTTGCACAATCAGTAGAAAGGCAACTGGTAGCAGATGTTGATGTAGGGGTTTATCTTTCCGGTGGGATCGATTCATCTACACTTGTTGCACTGGCAAGTCAGGTGCATCAAAACACACTCAATTCCCTGTGCCTTGGTTTTAATGAGCCTTCAGATGAAAACAGTGATGCTGCCCTGGTTGCAAAGACTTTCAATACGCGCCATCGAGATCTCTATATTGAAGACACACCAATGGACTATTTCAAAAAGACTGTTTATTATATGGAGGAACCAAAGGTTAATTGCCTGCAGGGGTACCTTATTGCGCGTGAAGCACGGAAATATCAGAAAGTTATGCTCAGCGGATTAGGCGGCGATGAACTTTTGGGTGGCTATGATATCTATGAGATAGCATTGTACCTCGATCTTATGAGTAAGCCGGTTATAAAGCCTGTAACTTCCTTTTCCGGAGCGATACTAAGGCAATTGCTTCATTTATTTCCTACAATGGGTTTTGATAACATACGCCGGGGTGCAGATATTGTAAAACGATTATCTCACCCCCTTGATATGTATCTTCTGTTAAGAAATAGCTGGGATCATGATGCCGGATTAAGAAAAAGTATATATAAACATGATCTGGTTGGAAATACAGCGAATCCGGTGCGTGATTGTTTTATGCATACCTTCCCGGAAGGCGGCTCGATTGCTGAATCATTCATGCAGTTTGAACTTGCCAATAAAATGGTTGACGATTTTCTTTCCAATGAAGATAGAATGTCTATGGCACATGGATTGGAAGTGCGGGTGCCGTTTCTTGATAAGCAGGTAATAGAATTTGCCTGTACACTTCCTCTGGCATTTAAAATACAATTTAATAAACGAAAGATTGTGTTACGTAAAATGCTTCAGGATATATTACCCGATAAAATAGTACACAAGCGGAAACATGGATTTACCTTTAATCCTGTGATTCAGTTTCAAAAAGATTTAGGTACGTATGCTTCGCAGTATTTATCACGTGAAAGGGTAGAAGAGAGCGGAATATTCAACTATACCTATATTAAACAAATATTGAATTCCAAACCGAAAAACAGCCTTCGCTGGCACTATTTTTTATTGTGGAAGATTGTTGGATATCATGTTTGGGAAGATGTGTTTATACGAGGAAATGAATTTTTAAATAGTAATAATTTTTAGTATAATAAAGTTTTAATATTCTTAAACAGGGAATTATGAAAAAAATCCTCATTTATTCAAGTATGGGCATTGGTGACTTCATTATGTTTGTACCGGTGTTAAGGAATATTTCCTATTCACTACCAAGAGTCAGTATTGATGTTCTCTATACACATGAATTTGAAGAGGATTTCTGGAAACGTTGTCCTTTTATACACTCTATGACGCGACTCAGTCCACCATATTTTCGATTTAAAAGGCTAATGTTAGAGGGGAATAAAATCAACGGGTTGAAATTATTATTTGAATCTATCGTGTATTTAAGGGATTGGCTCTGGTCAATCTGTACTGCATTTATAATGAGGTATGATGTTTTTTTAGCACATTATAATTGTAGCAATAGACCCGATGTGGTCTTATTTGCCATTTTGTGTAAAGCTTCTCTCCGCATTGGTTATGCTGGAACACAGGTATATAGGAATTATTGGACTTGGGCTTACAACAGTCCTGTAACTATCAATATAGAACAAACCTTCAGAGAAATGAATCTCCTTTGTTTACAACCCATGGGTATAACAATTAAGGATAGTTATCCACAGTTCTTTATTTCGGAGGAGGATAGAAAGGGTGCGTTCGAAGTGTTGAATTTAGCTCCAAACCCGCATAAACCGGTTATCCTTTTTTCTCCTGGAGTTAGTTTTTTTACAAAAAAACAGTGGCCCTATTCAAATTTTGCAACTGTTATCAATGAATTCCTAAATAGAGGTAACGTTACTGTAATAGTGACAGGAACAAAGCAAGATAAAGAGATTGAACAATACCTTACTCCGGGATATCTTAATTGCATTGGAAAATTGTCTCTGGGTACTTTTGCTGCACTGATATCCTTATGTGACTGCGTAGTATGTTGCGAAGGAGGAGCGATGCACTTGGCAGATGCTTTCAAAATCAGGGCTGTTGCAATATACGGGCCACAAAACAGAATTTGGGCACAGCCTTATTATAGTGATTATATCAAAATGATTTATAGCGATGTTTCTTGTTATCCCTGCAATGATTTTTACGGTCATAAAAGAATGAAAAGCTGTCAAAATCCGAGATGTATTAATTCAATAACTCCTTCACAGATTATTACAGCAATCGATGAACATGTTTCCTTTTAGTATATGGAAGTACTTCTGAATTATCATTTAGAAAATGCAAAAATAAAGCTATTCGCCTTTAATCTCTAGAAAATTCTTATAAATTAATTATGTAATGATTTTCTATATAATTATTATTACGACCTGTTATTTCGTGCAGTCCGATAGTATTTCCCGATCCAAAGACAAAATGTGTCGATCACCACTATTAATGATATCAATACTGCCACAAGAATTCTACCGATAAGGGAGAATGCTATTGCTGTCTCAGCAGATACTCCCATGGCTCTTAGTGCTAGGACATACCACGCCTCCTGAATACCTAGATTAGATATTGAGATGGGTAGCATGCAAAGAAGTTGATTGATAATATTAATTGAAATAAGATAGATAATCGGTACATTATGTCCGAGTCCTTTTAGCAGTATGAAACTGGTAACTCCATAAAGTCCAATTCGTAATAAGGTGTTAAATGAATTGAGCAATAAAGCCTGTTTAGAATGCATGAGGCATTTTAAACTCTCTGTCAATTTGTCCATATTAAGACCTAGTAATCGTTTTATCAGTAACATTAAGAGACGTCCAAATTTTTTCGCTAACACCATTATAGCCATCATGCTCAAACCACAGATAATAAGGAAAAATATCCATGGACGGATATTATTCGGCATAACAAGGATAATGGCCGGAATGGAAATAATCCACAAAATGAATAGGGTTAGAAGTTTATCTGCCATATATACAGACGCACCTAATGAATATGGAAGCCCACGGTTTTTTAAAAGATGAATAACGCTAACTTCTCCGATTCGACCAATACCCACATATGCGAGAATCCAAGATTGTACAACAGCACGCGAGGTTGCTTTTAAGCCAATTTTACCTCCAATCGCCCGTATTAACACATGATAGTTTATAACATTTTGGAAAATCCGGATTATAAAAATCATCGTAAAAGGGATAACCAACCACAATGGTGTGAATCCCCTTAATTCTTCAACAGTTTGTCGGATTTTTACATTAATCATTAGAACAATAATAACAGCAACCGTAAGAAATATTCGCAGCCATATACTACGAAATAAACCTTTCAGCCATTTATGCCAAATCCGATGAGTCATTTGGCTATCCGCATTTTTCCCAAGAGTGAAAGATACCTCTGTTTTTCTGATTCCTTGAATTTTAAAAGACGATGTGATTCTTTTTCGACATCAAGCTTACGTATCCAATTTACAGCATCATATGCAATTTTTGATTCTAATAAACGATCAAGGGCCCCCATTCTGTTCGACGAATGAAGTGGAAAACAGGGTGTTCCGAAGGAATTCGCTAGGATGCAACCGTGTAGTCGGGTAGAGAAGATCGAGTCATATTCAGAGTAAACATTCATTAACGAATTTGCCGTTTCAGCTATCCTGATATTTGTTCCTTCAATGTACTTGTGTAAATACTCGGCGTCTTTTCGTGTGTGACAAATAACATCGACATTTCCCATAAGCTCTCGTACCTGTTTATATTGCTCAAGCGAATGAGAAAAATTTTTAACTTTGAGTCTGATGCGATTTGAGATTAAACCCTGTAAAGTAAATGCTACTTTACGTAACTCCTTTCTGGGTGAAGCCTTTCGTACAGAGAAAAAAGCCGGACAGGTTAGGTATACCGCACTAAATTGTGAGAAGACATCATAAGTTTGTAAGTCCCGGACGATCAACAAATCTGTTTGGTTTTTCAAAATCCGAGAAATCTTCGCAGTAGTAGTTGGCATTTTTGAACTACCAACACCAAGAAATGAGCATTGTATTTGATTATATATTATAAATTTAAGCAGAGGGTCATTTATTCGGTCAGTTAAGCGTAATCCCAACAACCGTGGGTAAAAACGAGGTTCCTGCAACTTTCTAAATAAATCAGAAAGACTTGGGATTTCTGAACTCCATTCTGGAGTACCTGCAAAAATCACATAATTTATATTTTCAGTATTAAGTTGCTTAAGGTGTTTTTTCCCCCCTGATCGAAAAATGTTAAAGTTACGCGGATTACGATCGTAAATAAATTTTTCGTAGCTGAGTCTACAATCAGAAAAAAGGTTCTCAATCCCCTTCAGAATCAGTTCGTCACCTGGATTATAATTTTTAGTTGTTGAGAAGAGTATCTTCGATTTCATACGTTACCCTGATTATTTTTATTTTTTAAACATCGCATAGGATTATTCGCTAACTTCAACGTAATAATTGAAAGCCTCTTTTTATTTTATTCCAGTTTGTATCCCAACCATACCTAAAAGAAAATCTTAGATTTTCTTCCGCATAACAACTTAGCCAGCATGCAGGGCACTTCCCCTCCATTATTTTTTTTCTAACAATCTGTGCTTCATTTGAATACCATAGTTCTTTTAACGATTTCTCAAGGGCATTGCCTATTACCGAGTTGTTGTCCATGAGAGGGCATAAATTTACTACTCCAAAGGGATCAATTTTAATTGCATAACAACCTGTAATGCATTTCAATGGCGAAAAATGCCTGTTCCGGTAAAAATCAGGAATCATTTTCATGTAACTTATTGAATTTGAAATAAACCCGTACTGCTTCTTAAATTCAATCAACTTTTGAATTTGTCTTTCTAGTGCGTCTAAAAAGCGTGAGTCCTGATAAAGTTCCCATGTTTCTGAATCAACGTCTTTATCGAATCCGAAAGGTTGAAATGCGGTGAATCTAATTGATTTTATTCCCCAGTTTTTTACTTCTTTAGTTAACTCTAATAGGTGTTCAACATTTTCTTTAAGAATAACAGTGCCTATTGCTACATTATGGTAATTTTGTTCCAGAAGTAGTTTGATATTATTACGAACGCGATCTACACCATCCTTTATACCTCTTATGGTATGATATTCTTCATCGTTTACAGTATCAATCCCAATGATTACTGAATATGGATTAAGTTCTTTTATGGCTTTAGCATACTGTTTATCAATAGCTAGGCCATTTGAATTAATTGAATAGCTAAATCCCATTTCCTTTGCTTTTTTTATAATATCAATGGCATCTTTTCTTGTGAAGATTTCTCCTTTAGCAGAGAAACTTAAGATTTTTACACCGAGTGTTTTTAAAGACTCAATAATCTTGAACCATTCCCGGGTATTCAACTCTCTACCCATATCTTTTTCTTTTTTCCAAAAATCACACATACTGCATCGAGAATTACATTTGGAGGTAAGAAAAAGAGATGCTATTGTAGGAGAATTAAATACCTGGTTTGTTTTAAGCGCCCAATGTATTGCTAAAAATTTATAAACTTCAGAGAAGGCAAGTTGGATTATTGATTCCATTAGTTTTTGCTTTCATTTTTAACGGCAAGTACAACAATGCCACTTCCCTGTCTAACTCTCCCAAAGCGATCAGGTAGTGAAAGTATTAAAAGTAAAGGAAAACAAAGCGCGTACAACAATTTGCGCTTTTCCCTGCCTCCGGTTATCAAATATGAAATGCTATTTGAAAGTGTTTCAAAATAACCATAATTATAAAAAGCTTTCTCAATAACAAATCCGGCGGCATTAAGCATGTTACAAATGTCCTCCATAGTGTAACCCGGCCGTACATGGCCTTCAATACCCATAAAATTTTGCATTCTGAATCCAAAAAGGTTTCGAGTAATATGAGGGACATGAATTAGTATCTTTGCACCTGAGCTCATGGAATTATAGAATAATCTGCACTGGTTCTGGTCATTTTCCAAATGTTCGAGTAAATCTGTGGTTAAAATAAAATCCCACTGGATTTGATTATCTAAACTCTTAATATCTCTATTCACAAATTCACAATTTCTATAATTTAATTTCTTAGAAATCTTCTTGTTAATTTCGAGTTGTGTCTGATCCAAGTCAATGCCGGTTACTGTACATTTCCTAAATTTTTTTGCCATGTAAAAAGTAAACATACCTCTACCGCAACCGGCATCAAGAATACGGCAGTTAGAGTCTAATAAGAGCTTATTTATAATTGGAATAATTACCCGGGCTCTTATTCTCATTCCTAATATAGGTATCCCGAATAGCCTTACGAATGTTTTCTGAATAAGACCAATGCGTGGATCATGTAAGAATTCTTCGCCAAATTTCATTTACTATTCCAATTTTTATAAAATCTCTATATGCTTTCAACTTAGGATTATAATTTCTGAGCGACGATCATAAGATGCCATCCAATAATTCTTCCAAGAGTACGATGGAGCTTCTTCGGAATAAAGGTATTTATTTTCCCCCACCCGGTTCCAAAAAGGTATTCGACAGAAATTGTTGTTGAAGAGAATTTGGTAAAAAATCGCATTGTCTCTTTTTTTGTATAAGCCTTTTCCAGAGGACATTTCTCTCCTTTAAGTCCTGCATCAAAAGAAGTCCTGGTGATTAAATGAGCAATATAATTTAGGGATATTTTATTATATAACATTATATAGGCAATACCACCCGGTTTTAACACACGATGGATTTTATTAATTGCTCTTTGAGTATCAGGAGTATGATGAAGAACTCCAAATGAATAAACGCAATCAAATGTTAAATCATCAAAAGGTAAATTTTCGGCATCTGCCACTCTTAAATCTGCAGTGCAGTTATATAATTTAAATCTTTTTTTTGCAAGGTTAATTCCTTCATCTGTTAGATCAATAGCTGTTACAGAAATTCCTTTCCTTGCAATCTGAAGGGCATCGGTACCCATACCACATCCTATTTCCAGATATTTTCCGTTCGGTGGACAATTACGTGCTATAGTGTCAAGTAGGGGTGGTATATGAAAATGATATTTATATCTAATCGATTCAGCTTCTTTAAAAAATTCTAATGACCCATGTGGAGCCTTTATAAATTTTGCATGACACACATTTCTATTCCAGAAATCCTTGACATTTTCTTTTAATTTGTTGTTATTCATTTTCTTAAATACTTTTCTTTTGTAGCAGAAAACAGGTTAATGCTAATAACATCCATCCATTGCACCATCTCATAAGGGTAAATCTTTTCGTAAAAAATCTACGTTTCTGATAATAAAAGTATCCTTTTTGATTATATAAATTATTTAGAGTCCATTCGAGTACCTTCCCTGCCAATTCGTGATATTCAGGATAGCGTGAAAAGGTAATAATTCCCTGTGCAGCACCATGGATATCAAAGGGATATTCTTTTTGGCTCATCCATTTTGGTGCTCCGTTTTTCATGAAAAGATGCTCTGCATAAAACTGCAATCCCTTTTCATGCACTGCTTCATATTCCCTGTCACCGGTGGAATCCATATAGTCCTGTATTGCATCGACAATATACCCGGTATGATAATTATCATGGCCGATATGCGAGTCCTTGGAGGGGTGAGAATAATACCAAGCACCGTAATCTGTCTGTTTATCGACAACATAATGAATGAGCTTTTTAGCTTCTTCTTTCAGGTTATTATCACCCATCTCCCTTGCAACCATTGCCAGAATAACAGAACTCAGTGCACTTACATCCATCACGACCCAGTCAATTTTTTCGCTGGGTACATAACTCAGACATTTCATGGTGTCAGATTCAAATAATACTCTGGGCGCATTGAGAATAAAATCGGCAGATTTCCGGACGATGTCAAAATATTCCGGATTACCCGTAATTTCATATCCTCGTAGGAATGCTCTGCACACAAAATAGGTTACTATTCGATTCGGATAATTTGCAGGAGCGAAGAACCCAATATCCTGCCATGCATATTGATATCCCCAGCATGGATTGTCAAAGCCCGGTGATTGATTCTTACTCAGCCAGTCAAGTAAAGATTTCGCCTGATCAAGAAATTGCTCATCATTGGTAATTTTAAAGAAATTCAAGTATGCCCAGGCAAAAAGGGCGATACCTTTTGGATTACGTGTTTTTTTTATTCCTAATAATGGACGGATATTTAAGGGTGCACGCATTACCATCTGACTCCAGAACAAGCGTGCCCACTTATTGTTAAAACTCAGGATTTTAGTAATTGGGCTGGTAAGACCGTCGAATTTATTATACCCTGAGTATTGATTCAATGAAGCATAATTTATTACGTTGTTGCTTATGACAGAAATTTCTTTCTCATTAATCATCATCAGTTAGAATAATTTGAAATACTATGAGTTAGGGAAGAGCAGTTAAGTTCTTTGTATTATTAATTATATGGCTTTGAATATATATAAGTCAATGTATTATAAGTTCCAACGAAAATACGCTAAAAGGGGAGATCGGCGAATATTCCCGGTTCTATGAATATGTTCTGAAAAGGAGGTTTATATAGTCATAAAAAAACACTAAGTATATAATTAAAGAAGTTCCTGTTATAGTAACTCCTTATCTTACACATAATTATGGATATATCCAGATCAAAGATACATACATCGTTTTTTCTGATTATAATTATCACTTTAGCGTTTACCCTTCGATATTCGACACTAAAAAACCACGTTATTCCCAGCGGCGATGAAGGCTCTTTCCTTTCACTTGCATTAAATATCTCTGAAGGTAAAGGTTTTACCAACAATGTAATCTGGCATTATTACCATAAAAACGAATCTTTGCCATATCCAGAGGATACACGACATCCGTTATATGCCATTTTTATAGCAGGTTTGTATCAACTCACGGGAGTTTCTCTTCGCCCGGCACAATGGCTTAATGTGGTATTCAATCTTATTTCAATAGTCCTTGTTTTTTTATTGGGCAGGAAGCTGCATTCCGATAAAGCAGGCTTATTTGCAGCGTTTCTGATGGCTATTTCATGGCCGCAGATTAAATATTCAGCTTTTATCTATTCAGAGGCATTATTTGAATTACTATTCCTTATCATTTTGTATCTCTATTGTAAAATCTTCATTGATGGTGAAGATTCAAAAAAGGAGTATTTCTTAATAGGCATTTTAATTGGATTGTCATATCTGTGCAGGCCGAATGGAATATTTGTATTCATATCAGCAGTTATTCTGGGATGGGTATATTACAGGAGAAAAATTGGATGGATCAGTTTGGGATTCTTTCTGATTGCCGGTTGGTGGATGGGGAGAAATATAGTACTATTCGGTAATCCATTATACGGGCATTTTAACTACTTTATGTGGATCGATTCACATCATGAATTGTGGTACACTATCCTGGATAAACCTCCGAGTTTACTATCTTTTATGCAAACCCATTCGTTTTTAGAGATCGTTACTAAGTTTTTTAAAGGGGTGGTTGGTCTGTTGTCGGAGTTGTGGAAATTTGAAGGGACCAGTTTACCACTGAATAAAATTCTTTTCCCGTTCTTTGTCTGGTTCATACTACGCAAAAAATATAAACAGGATAAACAGGTCCTCTGGTTTTTCATTTTTACCTATTTACTGGTTACCTTGCTTCCGACCATCTGGACAGCTTCAGTACTCTGGGTAGCACGGTATCTTCTCCTGTTTTATCCTCTTTATTTCCTGGCGGTTTCAATCGGCCTCTGTGAAATCAGGTGGCAAAAATTGAGTGTACGGGGAATTGATATTCTCATGCCAATTGTCCTTCTGGTTATTGTATATTTTCAATACTATCCGATACGATTTTTAATATCAGAAAGAAATGGTGATATAAAAAGATATGAATCTATAGAACAGAAACGTAAATGGATTACAGAAAACCTTCCCGGTAATGCAGTTATTTTAACCGGCTCACTTTGCCAAGTGCAATATAAAATCAAACGGAAAATGATTATGTATCCAGCGTTTGAAGAACTGGATAAAGTGCTTTTGTTTTCAAAAGAGCTGGGTGTCACTCATTTGGTGATTGAAAAAACCCTACTCGAACATACACCACGGTTACAAAAGTACTGGGTACTTGAAAATGAAAAAATTAAAACATGTAAGGAAGTCTCCTTTCTGCAATTGCTGCAACAGAGTGATGATTTCTATGTTTATAAAGTTGAAATATAGTAATAAGATTAAATTTATATGCAAGCGGGTTCATGAATAAACAGAATGAAACCTTTATTCATTGGATTGATATAGCCAAAGGTATTGGTATAGCCCTGGTTGTTATAGGCCATGTCTTTGATAAAGGAGACCGGTATATATTCTGGTTTCATATGCCGCTATTCTTTTTTGTTAGTGGTTTTTTATACAAACCGGATTATTCTTTACTTGTTTATTTAAAGAGAAAATTTTTTCATCTATTAGTTCCCTATTTTTCATTTCTACTACTTTTGAGTATTCCTGATTATATGAAGTGTTACAAAATGGTAAAATGTGGTGAAGCCTCTACTATGGAAACGTTTATTCCATTTACTCTTAAACAGCTGGCAGGGGGGAGAGAGCTTTACGGCTGGTTTGATATTTTCTGGTTCGTCACTTGCCTGTTTTTAACTCAGCAGATTTTTAATTTTGTATTTCATATTTGTAAAAAAAGGATTATGCTTGTATTATATGTAGTAATATGTTTGTACATAACTACTATTATCAGCAATTATGCATATTTTTTTAGATTACCTTTATTTTGGGGATTGAATGTTGTACCAATGGCATTCACCTTTTTCTTCCTCGGCAAGATAATTTCTGAGGACATTATGTTCAAATGGCAAGTTATATCAGTGGCATCGATACTATTTGTAAGTTGCATTGTGCTTTCTGAATATAATGTAATACACCATGAATTTAGAATGAAATGGGCGGCTTATGGCATTCCAGGATTGAACCTATTGATTGCAGTTACTGGAATAATTATTACCTGTTATGTAGCTCGTTTGTTGTCAAATGTTGGATTTCTAAAAGTAGTATTGTCGGAAATCGGTAAAGCTTCTCTTGTTGTCATGTTTCTTCATCAGGCTTTTCGCCAGTTGATTTTTGATAGATTGTCAAATGTAGAAAATCCCTTTATTATTACAATCACTTTAATTATTTCGTGTTTTTGTATGTATAAGATAGTACAATTTCATCATTATACTCGTGTGATATTTCTAGGCGATTTTCAAAGGAAGGATACGAAAAATTCGTGAGGTTTGCAGATGGTATAAAACATGGATTCTCTAAAACCTGGATCTTTATATTAATTGCATTCGGGACAGTTGTACTTCTGTTATTTACCATGTACCGTTTTGATATTTTTCAATACGGTGATAACTGTGGTTATATGTCACTCGGTATCGCATTTGCCAATGGAAAAGGGTTTATTGATCCGGCTTTGCCGGGGACACAACACTTTCTCTGGTGGCCGCCCGGTTTCCCACTTTTCATAGCATTATTTGTGAAGATTTTTGGCCCACACTGGTATGTGTTAAAACTGTTGATATTTCTGGGCCTGTATGTTTCCTTTACCCTGTATGCTGTAATGTTGTATAAAGAGGAACAAAATTTTATAAAAGCAGCTTTAATCCTTACCGCATTATGTTTCAGTTCCGGTATTCACCTGTTGTCTTCCTATCTCTATTCGGAAACATTTTTTGTTGTCTGCACTTTGTTGTTCTTTTTTATATGGTACCGGTGGAGAGAAAAGCTGACCTTCCGGAAGGTTGTGATTCTTTCTATATTTGCGGTGTATATAAGTACGATTCGATTAATTGGGGTAAGTCTGCCGGCAGCGTTGGCTATCTATATACTGATTTTTACAAAACAAGAGGGGTGCAGGCGGTGGTATGGTATCATTCCCGGTCTGCTGTTAACGGCATTTATAGTGATTTCACTTTTTGTCCCCCAATTGAGAATTGGGTCCCTTCGAGCAGCGTTTGGCTTACATCCGCAATTCAGCGGATCCATTATTGCTGGAGGGCCTACCGGTGATAGTGTGACAGCAGTTACTATATTGGGTCGTTATATCAATAAAGCCTTTATCTTCTTTCGTGGTTATGGACTCACCCTTATTCCGCAGTCATTAATAAGAAGTGCCTATGACCTGTATGAAATGAACAGGTTAAAAGCCGTGATAATGGCACTGGTAACGATTGTCGTGATAACAGGCGGGGTGTCAAGTTCCCGGAAAATAAAACTTATGCATCTCTATGTATTGTTTTATCTGGGAGTGCTCTTTATTTACGGTCCACTGTATGTCCGTCTTGTGGTGCCTATAATCCCGTTTCTTTTTCTCTATCTGTATAGTGGTCTGGAGGTGATTTCCCGGTTGTTTATAAAAAATAACCGCGTCGCTGTTACTGTATTAATTGTAGTGTGGTCAGCGGTAATATTTGATAATGCCTGGCTGAGTTTTACGGATCCGCATCGTACCATGCCTGCCCGTTTTGGGGATGAACAGTTGGCAAATTGTATTGAGTGGACCGTGGAGAATGTCAAATCCGGTGAAACTGTTATCGCTCAGAATCATTCCTATGTATACCTGAAAAGAGGTCCCTATTGCCTCCCCTATAATTATGCGGAGACGGTAAATGAATTAATGGATTATTTGGATGAACATACTGTGAAATATATTATTGTCTCACCTTTCAAACTTCGTTCGCACGATACCTATATGGAAAGAACAAAAGAAGCAGAAAAACTTTATCCTGATAATTTTAAAAAAATCTTTGGCAATGAAGGCGATGCGTCATATATTCTTGAATATATTTTCAATAAAAAAGGATAAGGTCTAACCACCGGGAAGGTATACATGAAATTAAGCATTATTGTTCCCTTATATAATGAAAAAGAAACGGTGCACAAGTTATTGTCGAGTGTTAAATCGGTTTCTTTACCTGAAAATGTTGAGCGGGAGATAATCGTTGTTGATGACGGATCAACAGACGGAGGTATTAGTGAGAGTGAGAGAGAACGGTATCCCGATATACTTTTCTTTAAACATAAAAAGAACAGGGGAAAAGGCGCTGCTATTCGAACTGCATTGCAGCATGTGAGCGGTGATGTGGTAATAATACAGGACGCTGATCTTGAATATGATCCAAATGAATATCCAAAGCTGTTAAAACCGATTATCTCCGGCAATGCTGATGTCGTATATGGCTCCCGGTTTATAACGAGTGAATCCCGAAGGATTCATCTGTTTCGGCATTATCTTGGAAATAAGTTTCTTACCTTTTTGTCAAATATCTTCTCAAATTATAACCTCTCGGATATTGAAACCTGCTATAAAGTCTTTAAAATTGATCTTATGAAGAAGATTAAGATCCGTGAAAACAGGTTCGGTTTTGAAGCGGAAATAACTCAGAAATTCGCCCGGCTGAGAGCACGGATGTATGAAGTCGGTATATCCTATCATGGCAGAGATTTTGAAGAAGGTAAGAAGATAAAGCCGATCAGGGACGGTTTGTGGACATTGATATGCATTATCAGGTATGGCCTCAGGCTTGGGTAAGAAGTTTTCCTTTTATAATAAATAGTTACTATAGAATGAAATGGTATAAAAAAGTTTTCACCTGGATTATACAAAACAGGTATCCAATTGGCATTTTAATATTTGCAGCGTGCCTTCGTTTCCCCGGATTTACCTTTGGATTACCAACCTACCCGGATTCAAATGAACCGTTTATTGTAGCATACGCTGTTAAAATGTTTCACGGGCAGTGGAATCCCCATTTTTTTAATTATCCTTCGTTATATCTTTATTTTAATGCAGTTCTGGTTGCATTAACCCATGCGGTATACCGTACGTTACATTTTATTGGTATTGCAGAGTATAGTTATACACCATATTGGCTGTTTTTTATAACGGGACGAATTGTGAATATTCTTTTATCTCTAACAGCAGTATACCTGGTTTACATGATCGGTTCCTTTGTTTTTTCTAAGAGAGCGGGATTGTTTGGCATGATAGTAATGGCCTTAATGCCGATTCTCTATTGTTATTCTATACAAATTGCTCCCAATGTATTATTTATGGTATTGGCCATGGGGAGTATTTATTTGTCATTAAAGTATCTGGCAGAGCATAATAGAGTTTTCCTGTATTGGGCAGCGGTGTGTGCCGGTTTAGCTATTGGAACGAAATATATGTTTCTTGCACCGGTATCATTTTTATTATCCAAATATTTTGTTGATAAAAAAATCAAAAGAAATTTCTGGGATAAACACCTGTTTTTATTGATTGGCGTGGTTATTATTTCATTCTGTATTACAACACCGGCCCTTTTTGTTAGTTTGCCGGAAGTAATAGGGCATGTCTTTTTCGAGCATGAACATTATTCAGGTGAAGGTTCAGTGTCTATAAGCACAGTGGGATATTTTTTACGCTATTTGTTTTTACATGGGATAACGCCTTTAATATTCATATTCTCTTGTGCCGGACTGGGTATTCTCTATGTGAAGAAAAGGGAAGAATGTTTTGTTTTACTTGCTGTACCGATAGCGTGGCTGTTGTTCTGCAGTTTGTATAGATTAGCCTCTATACACAATATCGCAATTATCAGTATAATTTTTGCAGTAGGGATTGGTATTGCATTAGACAGCATACCTCAAAGGCGGATTGTATTAGTAGTACTTTTATTAATAAGTATTATTCCCATAATAAAAGACATACAGCAAATCAAGATGTTTCAGAAGCCTGATATACGATATCATGTCGGGGATTGGATTGATGCGAATTTACCTGAAGGAAGTGTGGTCGCTCGCGAAGAGTATACTCCCTATTTCAGTGATAAGAAGTTTAAAAGTATCTATCTGGGTATCTGCGGGCTTGCATATATCACACCAGATTCAGTTCGAAGTTTGGGGTGTGATTATATTATATCTGCAGGGTATGAAAGATTTAAAGAGAATCCGGAATTATTTTCGCAGAATATAGCTAATTTTAAACAACACGAAAAAGAATTTCAAACTGTTAAAACATTCAGTCCGGAGGGAAAATATCGCGGGGAAAAACAGATAGTATTTAAAGTAAAATAATCAAAATTACTAAGACTTGTCTTTGTAAAGCGTATTACCGTGGACATCGATAGCTACTATTGCGGGAAAATCCTCGACCTCAAGTTTACGAATCGCTTCCGGACCTAAATCTTCATAACAAACTACTTCCGAATGTTTAATACTTTGTGCTAATAATGCGCCGGCACCGCCAATCGCCGCAAAATAAATACACCCGTATTTTTTCATTGCATCGATAACCTGTTCACCTCGATTGCCTTTACCAATCATTCCCCGCAAACCCGTTTTTTCAATCAGTAGTAGAGAATAGTCATCCATGCGGTAGCTGGTTGTAGGGCCTGCGCTGCCGATAGGCATTCCCGGTTTTGCAGGAGTCGGCCCGACAAAAAAAAGTATCTGTCCATCCAATGTGACGGGTAATTTTTCATTCTGTTTAACGAGTTCGCAGAGCCTTTTATGTGCGGCATCCCGGGCGGTATATACAATGCCGGATATCAGAACCTGATCCCCGGCATGGAGAGAGTGAACAGTTTCTATAGTTAATGGAGTGTGGATAGGGATGTTCTCTTTGGGCATACTCATAACTAGTAAAATATAACAGGTTTCAATTATAATGATTAATATACAGGTAAAAAGTCATTTTTTTCAAACTCCTTCTCAAGTACTTCTGCGACAAACTGATTGCCGTCCTCATTCCAGTGACCGTCATAATTATTAAAAAGGGAATCTGTATTTTCAATAGTATCGAAATAATGAGAGATGTCTAAGAACTGAGTACTGTTATCCCTGCACAGATCAATAAGATGTTTTTCGAAGGTGTGTTGATATTTTTTTCTATATTCAGAACGGAATGGCTCTTTACGTTCGCCCTGTCCGGGGAAATAAGTGAAAATTGGAATGACATTATAATTTTTTGCATCTTTAATAATCTGCATAAGGAGTTTTTTGCAGATTTCCCATCCGCGGTCCTGGTCATAAATAAACCGTTGACGTAATGAATGGAGTGAATCAGTATAAAATATTTTATTAAATATATCCCATCCTTTATCATGGTTGACTCGATAACCGATATATTGCACCACAATCCTTTTTTCTTCATTGCTTAAGGCATCCAGTCTTTGCTCTGTTTCTTTATGGTCGATATTTAGTCTCTTAATAAGTTCATTAAAAATTGCTCTGCATTTCTGCCAGTCTTTCCGGAATGAAAATTCCTCACTCGCTTTAACCGGCGCACCAGGAGCATGTTTCTTTTGTTGTTGCAGGTGATTCATAGGAGCAGATTCCTGATTATCTTTATGAAATACATTTTTATTAATTACCTTGAGAGATTCATACAAATTTGGAAATAATCTGGTGGCAAGACGCTTAACTATCGGTCGTGTATCTCTATATTCATACATCAGTCGAATTTCTTCCAGAACATAGGTCAGTGACGTTCTGCCATAGTTCATCATATACTTGGTGTTAACCAAATCACCCGATTGTATACATAGTAAAACATGGGTTGGATTGAGGCGGGGTACCGTATAACGGAGAGTTTTTACATAGTAATGCGGACTGCTGCCCGAATAGCCGGCATTGATAACTTCGATTGAATCATCTGGGAAATGGCTCCATAAATTCTGCTCTAATATTTTAACCCAGTTTTTCCCCCGGTGCACACCATGCCCGAAGGTAAATGAATCGCCGATTGCAATGATACGTTTCCCCTTTGGCGTTGGATTGTATTCTCTGTCACGTAATCCCAGAGAGTTACATTCCTCAACAATACGCTCGGTGCCATATAATAAATCCAGTTTCTGGTACGGTGTATCAGGCACATGACTCATGGTGATACGTTTGTATGGATTGAGTAATCCGGAGACAGAGACAAGATGATCGCAGAGCAACAGGGTGAAATATATAAGTACTATCCAGAAAATTGAGTACTTCACAGATCTTTTAGTAAGTGCTAATTTTATATTTCTCATGGTATTGCATTATTTGGGTGATTGAGGTGGGTCTTGTAATAATTCAATTTTACCTTTTATGCAGGTAATTCTGCCATAAAAATATTAAGGTACGTAAGGTATATAATTCTAAAAAGCGTTGATTAGAGGGTGATTTCAAGATGCCTTGCCGCATGACAATTCAAATTCACCGCGACAGGCAGCGAAGCAATATGGCAGGGAAACGTCTCTATATGAACAGCCAGCGCTGTTGTCGAACCCCCAAGTCCCTGCGGCCCGATTCCGGAATCATTTATTTTCTCAAGAATTTTCCGTTCCATTTCGGCGTATCGTTTATCCGGGTGTGATTCTCCAACCGTCCGAAGGAGAGCTTTTTTTGCAAGGTATGTACATTTTTCAAATGTCCCGCCGATACCGATGCCCACGATTGTGGGTGGGCATGGATTACCGCCGGCTTTGACAACAGTGTCAACAACAAAATTAACAATACCTTGCTCACCATCCGAAGGCTTCAGCATATTAACGGCGCTCATATTCTCTGAGCCGCCCCCCTTTGGGGCAAGAATAATTTTAAGACTATCTCCAGGTACTAGCTCAAGATGGATAATGGCTGGTGTATTATCAGTAGTATTTTTTCTGTCAAAGAGAGGGTCTGCAACAATTGACTTTCTTAAATAACCATCCCGATACCCTTTGGCAGTACCATCATTAATGGCATTCACAAGGGTACCACCTTCAATATGGACCTCTTCACCCATCTCTATAAAAAAGACGGCGAATCCTGTATCCTGGCAGATCGGGGTTTCTTCCTTCATGGCAATAGCAGCATTCTCGATACACTTGGTGAGAATTGAACGGGCAAGGTCATTCTTTTCATTTTCTAATGATGCAGCGATTGAAGATGCGACATCAGAGGGGAGGTTGATATTCGCCTTAATACATAAATCTGCAACATTTTTAACAATATCGTTATAGGCAATTGTTTTCATGATAGTCTGCTATTCCTTAATATTTGTCCACATAGGTGGATAAATTTCCACGTGAGGACTACTACCAATGGAAGTAAAACTTCCTATTGTTCGTTCGTGAGTAGAAGCGGGATGGTTTTTTTAAATCCATCAGCTTAACTCATGTTTATTAAAATTACAGATACCATAAAATAGATAACGGTTTATCCTTGAGAAAGGTACGTTTTAGTTGAAAACACTGGTCCTGTTTTTAATGTGATTATTAAGGCTAAGATTTTTTGGTTTTACTGTGAAAAAACATATATTTGTAACGCTCTCATTAGAGTTTGATATATTGGGAATAGAACCTTTCCACCATTTTTCGTTCGGTACCATAACAGTATGAAGCATAACCAGCATGCCAAACTACATCTTCCCGGCAGAAAAACACCTGTTGATTTGTCTATTATTGAAGGAACTCAGGGGCTTCATGGAATTGATATCACAACCCTGCGTGCCAAAGCAAAGCATGTAGCCTTTGATAATGGCTTCGCAAATACCGCCTCATGCATGAGCAATATTACTTACGTTGATGGTGATAAAGGGGAGCTTCGTTATCGCGGGTATGACATAACTGATCTTGTCAGGAATTGCACTTTCGTTGAAGTTGCCTATCTACTGGTACATGGTACGTTACCTACAGAGACTGAGTTGAGGCGATTCAGCAGATATCTTAATAAACATTCACTTATTCATGAAAACATGCATCATTTTTTCAGCGGGTTCCCGGCTGATTCACATCCGATGGCTATTCTGGCATCAATGGTGACATCACTCTCAAGTTTCTATCCGGACCTTACTCACAGGGACCCGAACTTTGATATCACGGCAGCACGTCTAATTTCGAAAGTAAGGACTATTGCAGCTTTCTCATATAAAAAATCACAGGGCGATCCGGTTGTTTATCCGCGATACGATCTGTCTTATTGTGCGAATTTTTTAAATATGATGTTTTCTTCTCCTGTTGAAGAATATGAAATTGATCCATATTTTGTGAATTTACTCAATAAATTGCTTATATTACACGTGGACCATGGGCAGAACTGCTCTACCACAGCAGTTCGCTTAATTGGGAGTGCACGGGCTAATCTATATGCCGCTATCTCTGCCGGGATTTGTGCCTTGTGGGGACCTCTCCATGGCGGGGCACATCAGGCAGTTATAGAGATGTTAAAGCGGATA
>CBDVBE010000023.1:0-29424 GCA_965372145.1 uncultured bacterium
TACTTGGTAAAATGTTACAATCGAAATTGAGATGATACTCACCAGCCTCTTTTGTCCCGCTTATAAGTGTTTTTATGGTTCTTCCTTTAATATCTGATACTGTTACTGTTACATGATTCTTTTGTTTAATTGACAGTGTGGTAATCATATTATTTTTTATAACAAAGGAACCCATCAAGGCTTGAAAACTTTCATCTTTGATCTTCTTAATACTCGTTGGATCACAATTATTAGTCGGAACTCCTGCATCTTCAATGTAGTCCTGATAGTATGGTGGTTTGGCCGATGCATAGTGTTCCGGTAATGTTGAGATGAACTTATGATCAGGATAGATAACAAAAACCGGCCCAGCATGACCTGTTGCCCCAAGAGCTGAAACTAATCCTGTTGAAGACGCAACAGTAAAAGCGCTGTGTTGCACCTCATGTTTATTGTACCAATAATTGATATTTCCCGGAGAACTGAATGCCATTGTGACAAGCAGGTCATGGAGATTACAGCCGTACTTAAACCAGATTGCATTTAATCCGTCCACGGAACCGTGACAGCCAATTCAAGTTTCGCTCAATGTATGGACCAGCATATACTTTCCTTTACCAAGCAACTCATCAAAGTCCCATTCGATTCCTTCAAGATCTGTACACTTAATGCCCGAAGGCAACGTTCCGCGCTGAACCGGCTGATCTGCAGTGATACTTCCCACAAAGAGACACAACAAAATCAGTATCATTTTATTCATACTTACTCCTTTAAATTCCCGTATGAGCACTGTTAATTCATATTATTTATTAAAGTTAAATGTCTGTGCAAAAGACTTCTTACCTATTTTTGCAGAAATGATATACACACCACTTGTCAGTTTGCTGTTGTCAACATTTAGAGATACCGAGGATATACCCCTCTTTAACTTTATATCCTTAATCACCCTTCCCTTAATATCAAGCAAAGAGAGGGTTCCACCTAGCAATGTCGGCTTATTTATTCTGATTGAGTTACCTATTGTTTTTAATGAGATTGATTCTGAAAGATGAACCAGCTCTATTGCTGCCTGATCGGAAACTATGACTGTTTTTATTAATGGCCGATGATTTAGTGATCTGAAAGTTACAGTAATTTCGTCGCCTACGCTTCCAACATCATTCTGTAAAGAAACCTTTGCATTTCCGCCGGAAATAACTTTCTTACCGACAACCTTACCTGTTTTTGTATTGTAGAGAGTAACAAACCCGTCCTGGATATTCAAACCTGATACAGTATAGCTATTTGCATTGGGGTTAATATTGTCCAGGGAACCACTGAGTGTTATATCCTGAGGTTCTTTCGTCCACATCTCTGTTGTTGGATCACCGAAATAGTGATACATTTCATAATGATATTTTTCACCCTCCTCAAGAAGCTCCCAAGTCTCAGACATTCGTAATTTTCCCTGAACGAGTATATCCCCCATTGTATAGATAGGATCATGCTCGGTGACAATTGGATTTTCAAGATGGGGTGATGCTAGTGTCATTTTATCTGATGGCCAGGTAGCATCTATCATTCCCTGTAAAAGAGCATCATTCTGACCACTCCAACTAAGCGTCGATGCTGCAACGATACCAACAGCTCCAGCATTCTCCTTTCTCAGAATCGCTTCTGCGAAACACTCACTTGAACTTGAAGTAAAAGAACCAACTAAGCAGTCTATGCTATATATAATTGGTAGTAGCTCCTTATTGGATAAGTAGGTATCAATATCATCAGTATAAAATTGAGGATCGCCCCATCCATTAGTACCTCCATGATCATAATGATATACTAAAAAAGCTCCGGCATTAATCCCATTTCCAATATCCTCAACATCTCCTGTCCAGGCAAACCCGGGTCTCCGTAAATAATCAGGAATCGGTTCTCCCCAACTGTATCGTGTATTGTTCCAGTTGGTTGGATTTACATAGGCCTCGGTACAATATATTCGCTTAGAGGTAATTCCATGATCCTCGTCGAGATAGTTATTTATTCGCTCTACAACCTGGCAAAATGCTCTATCAGCATACCCTGTCATATTATCTTCACCAGCATCCTGAAAAAATGCACATCCAAGTGCTGAATTATAAAAAGACGAAAGTGTAGGAGGATTTTTCTCATAATTTATGACTTTATTGACAATAACCATAGCCTGTGAAACATTATCCGCTGAAATCCGTCCTAATGACATTTCAGGTACAAAATCGTTCTCACCACCTGTACTGGAATAATACACATCAGTATTCAGGGCATTTGCAAACCCATTCTTTTCAATACGGGTAGCGGGTAAATCTTCATGATCACCTAGAATTATTACATAACCCGGTTTAGGAGTTGTATTATTGTAAAAATCATCGGTGGTACTTTTTATTGATTCAGTTGTCCATGAATCACGAGAATCAATTTTAACATCGTACCCTTTCATTCTGTGCCAAACTGCCAGAGACTCAGCTGCTTCTGCTAATTTGGGTACAGTTACAATAAGTATATCGTCATTATAATCTTCATTAAGTTCACGAGTGGTATTTGGAATATTACTGATATTTACTGCTACATTTTTTAAGAGTGATATATCCTTTGCATTTGATTGAGTCATCCGTGAAGATATGACAGGATTATAAGTAATTCTCACAGTTAGAGACCGATATATCTTTAATTTACTGGTAACAGGATTAAACTGAATAGGCGATATGCCAACCTGAGTCACTGGCACTCCCCTATATGTCATAGTTCCGATCAAAGCAACAGGAGCCCTCGGATAAAAGGAATCGCGGCAGTATGCCTTTTCATCCTTAACAAAGCATATTTCCTGCTGTTCACCAATAACCGCCCAAAGTGGTGACTGAACCGGATAAATTTTATAATTTTCACGTACCTCAATTTCTGATTCAAGAATTTCTATTTTCAGTTTTGGATCTTCTGCCGTCAGCAGAGATATACCTCTATAGGGAAGTTTAGGTGATCCTATCTTTGTAAGGTAACCAAATTCATCCAGACCAATAAAGTTATAGGTTTCACCTTCTTCTGTAAGAAATTTTTCTTTTATTTCATCAATAGTAAGCTTTAAAATCATCGAAGAAGTCCCTGTTTCCTCAATAGAAATAAATGGTTTAGAAAACAGAAGTGATGACAAAATTAATAAATACAGAATGAAAAAAATATTTCTCATAAAACGATACCCCTAACAGCTATGGAATTTGAATACTTACCGATTTCCTGAAGCTATTTCCTACTACCCGGTCCTGTACTTATAAATTTAACATCTGTATGTTATTTTTTCTTGTAAGTTTATGATTTTATTTATTTAGTGTACTTTTTTTAAGTACACTTAGATTATTATACTACCCAAAGCTGGAAGATTTCATTCTATACTTTTCCTTCTACGAAAACACGCCAATTCCAATAGTATATTTCTTCAGAAATGTGAAATAAATCCTCAATGAAACATTAATGTTGTTATTATTTTGTGTCAATTTCAAATTATACTATTTTGATTGAGCATGTAATATTAAAAATGTTAATGACAATAACCAGGTTTAGATATTTTATTGTCGTTTTCGGATAACCTGGATAAATAGTACGAATTGTTGAATTATTTGCAGTTTATATTGATGTTTTATTGGGTGGAACAATATTTGGGTGTTATTTTTATGTTATTACAGTTTTCAGAGAATCTATAATGTTCGATGAATAGAAGGAAGGAACTCGATGGCCTTTAATAAGACTGAGACGGAGCAGTTATTGTCCGATTGCGGCAGGCGATGCTGCATATGCGGACACCTGCATCGCGTCCAAGTACATCACATTGTTCCCGGTGATGACCGGATAGAGAATGGTATCCCTCTGTGCCCGCCGTGCCATGACGAAGCCCACGTCGAGTACACTCCAGGTAGAACGACAAGGGTCTACACGCCAGCAGAACTAAGGATGCACCGCAAACGGACCATCGACTTGACCAATAAGGAGGGTAAGTGGAAACCCGGCAGCGCCGAGTGGCGGAAGGACAAAAAACTCATTATATTCTTCGCCCAATGTCTCGATCGACCGGCCTTCAGAACCTACTTCCACAACGAGCTAAGTTTTGTTGATTTTGATGACGCAATGCAGGACACACTTCTTGCTCTAAACACTGGGTACTGGAAGACGCGTGATGGCACTGTCATCGAACGCTCTCTTGGCAAGGCATGTGTTGTCAATCCACAGTGGAGAGAGAAGCTTGATCAGATTGCGTCCATAGTCGAAGACATCCGCAAACGCTTTGCCGATTCTGTTGGGCTTAACCGAATGCTCTTACACCTCCAGGGACGTCCGGGTTTCGATCCGCATGCTTCTGATGTGCGTAACAACCGAGAGCTTGGTGACTGGATGGACACCAAGCGTCAAGAGGCGATCAACACAATGAACACGGTTCTGAGAGACCTTCAGATGCAGCCCCTTGAGGATCTCAGGAAATAAACATCGAACAAGCGGCTGCTACGGACGCGCTGACGCGCGCCGCAGAGCCGAAGCGTTCAATAAACACAATACTGTTTTTTTCCCACATTTCGAAATCTAAAATATCTATAGAATTTCCCCAATCTTGCGTCTGCTGCTGCCTTTTTACCACAAAGCACATAACTACCAATCGCGAATTAAAATATCCTTATCGATATAGAAATGTATATTTAAAGAGTAGCTTTGGATACTGAAAGGTTTCTAAAGGACAATTTTTAAATCGATTTGAATAGACACAATGAAATTAAGAAAAGTACCTGAGGATTGAATAAAAATGAAGTCATTGTTGGTGTTATATTATGTTGCTATAATATCACTCTTCTCTTTGTGTTTTGCACAGTATGACATTGAGTGGTGCGATGTTTCGTGGATCCGTAATTATTATCATGGAAAAGATTCCGCAATTGCTAAAAACAAGCCAGTTTTCCTGCAATTCCAGGAAGTGCCCGGCTGAGAAGATTGTCAGCTCTATGGCCAGGAGGTCCTGTCTCATGAATTTATTGTTGCTGTCATTGAATCTCTCTTTATTCCCGTTGGTATAAACACTGAAGGAGATGAAGCCACTGCCCATGATAAAGAGATTATCAGTCTCTTTAATGAGAGTCTGTGGGAATATCCCATTGCCCGGTATATTGATCCATCAGACAACAGCGACCTGGCGCCGCGATTTTATAATTCAAGGGATATACCCAAACACATTGAACGATTTAAAACAGCGGCAACAGGTTTCCATGGTCAATGCCCAGAATATCTGGAAAAGCCCTATATAATCGATTTTGATCCCAAAGAGCAGGACATTACAATAAATCAATCTCAAAGTATAACTTTTTCCACCAATGCATACTCAAGTGATGTAACATACGCCTGGTATATTAACGACCAGGTGCAGTCATCAACCAGTAATACGCTGACCGATGACTTTTTATCCAACAAGAGTTATGAGGTAAAGGTGGTAATAACAGCATCGGGCGGAGAGTCAAAGACGATTGCATGGAAAGTGAATGAACAATCAAATATTCATCACCCTATATCACAAATAAACAGTAATCCACCGCTAAAAGTAGTAGTAAGAAGCAATAACACACTTGAGTTTTCTCTCAATAGCAAGACATCAGGAGATAGAAAAATTAGTCTCTTTGATTCCTTCGGTAAGAAGCTCGCACAGAAGACTTATACTCCTTCTACTGCCGGTATATCATTCAATCTTAGTGCCTGCTCCCGGAAAGTGATATTTTTCGTTGTTTTAACGAATGGTAATATTGAATATAGAGAGAAAGTGGTGCTTGTTAAATAAAATTTTAGCTATCAATCGAGCCTGTCCGGGCTGGATGAATTTTCAATAAATCTTTCATATAGTTTTGTTGAATTTTACAGTATGTACCGACCTGCTCCGAAGCTTAAATATTTTAACCGGTTCATTTTTCCTTTGAAAGATTTCCTACCTCTGTGGATTACAGGTGAATTGAAACATGAATTATTCTGACAATTTTTTTCTCTATCTATTTTACTAGCAACATTTTTCTTATTTGTACTCTGCCATCGACCTTCAACCTTGAAAAATAGGTGCCTGATTTTACTAACCTATCTGACCCGTCCCTTACATCCCAGACAAACGTATAGCTTCCTTTTACCTGCCTTTTGTTAACCAGTGTCCGCACTCTCCTGCCTGAAGCGTTGTAAATCCTGAGAGATACTTTCGCATCCTTAGGCAGGTAATAATTAACTTTTGTAATTTTATTAAAAGGATTCGGGTAACTCTGATACAGAAAACTACCGTTTATATTTTTTGGTGATTGATTAACAGAGACGGGATCGTTCCCCCACTCCCATGGGTCAAAATTGTAACTGGGAAAAAGTGTCCATATGTCTGATTCCGTTCTTCCATGTTTCATAATTTGTGTACATGAATCACATATTTCCGGATTACTGGAAGCAATATTATTGCTTTCGCTAATATCATTTTCCAAGTTGTAGAGTTCCACATCCCCGTTTGGATTGTCCTTGGAGTTATTTCTAACGCACTTCCACTTTCCACCAATAATTACTGCTTGTTTATTCGTAGCATATTCCCAGTAGAGCCATTCGTGCTCTTTCTGGTCTTGTGGGGAGCCTAGAAGAGTTGGCAGTATTGATATTCCATCGATATAACGCGGCGGGATACATTCTGCAGCCTCTGCAAATGTCGGAAGCATATCCCATATAGCAGTTGGAAGACCTGATATCATGCCGGGTTTAATTTTACCCGGCCATCTTGCAATCATGGGAACCCGAATTCCTCCTTCATATACCTGACATTTTAGTCCTCGCAAAGGCCCCACGCTATTAAAAAACGCAGCATCACATCCTCCATTGAATGTGGTCCCATTATCACTTGAATAGACAACCAATGTGTTTGAATCAATCCCCAGTTCCTTTAACAAAGAGAGAATATTTCCAACATGTTGATCAAACCGTGTAATCATCCCGGCATAACAGGAATGTGGGTATCTGTGGGGTAAATAACTGTTACCTCCATCATATGGTTTATCCGGGTTGAACTCGTCTATATATGGTTCATAGGCACTATCCGGTGCCTGTAATGCTACGTGAGGAACAGGACTTGCGTAATAAAGGAAAAAGGTGGTATCCTGATTTTGACGGATGAAATCTAAGGCTTCCTCTGCAATTTTATCTTCAGTCCATTCTTCTCCCTTATATTTTTCATAGTTTGCCGGATCATTGGCGTCTTCATTTGATGGAAACTTCTGGTGCGGTATAAAATCAGGATTATTGAGGGGATCTTTCTGAGCGTTTTTCCATAGATAGGTAGGATAATATTGATGGGCTTGTTTTTGACAGAGATTACCATAATAAAATTCAAATCCCTGCCTGGTTGGTATAGAAGGACAATTATTTATATTCGGGCCGGGTCCTCCTAATCCCCATTTTCCAACCATACCTGTAGTATAGCCTACTTCTTTTAGCATTTCCGCAATTGTATAAACGCTATCTGGAATCTGGGCTTGTCCCTCATAGTCGTACCAGCTTCCGACTTCTCCATTGTCTCGAATATAGGCATGTCCGGTGTGTCTCCCTTGCATTAAGCAAGCACGTGATGGCGCGCAAACCGGGCTTCCCGAATACGCCTGGGTGAACCGCATGCCCTCCTCGGCCATTTTATCAAGAGAGGGTGTTTTTATCTTTTGCTGGCCATAGCATCCCAGTTCGTTCCATCCTAGGTCATCGGAAAATATATAAATGATATTCGGTTTTTTCTCTGTCTCTCCCCCCTGCACAATTGGCGATGTTGCCATTGTTGCAACAGCACCCATTCCCAGTATTTTTAGCAAATCCTTGCTCTTATTGGAATTAAAACTCATTTTTCTCCTCCCAAATTTGTTTGTTTAATTCCAGAATCCAACTTTATTATTTATATGTTCTGCTCCCCCTCCTAACGACATATGAAACAATATTTAAGAGATCACCACATTATTTAACAACCATTATCTTCCGAACGGTTGCCTTACTCCATGTTATTAAACTAAGTATTATATGAGCGAATTATCTGAAATATCCGGTTAGTGATATATTTTTCGCTTTATTTTTTGAGCGAATATACAATAATATTGTATCACATTATTAAATAGATTTTATATATTCACTCCAAATGCATATTTGCTGCTATTTGTACTATTTTGCATTATACTTTCAAGAGACTAATTCTATAAAAAACAGGAATGTTCTATGCCGCTTATCATCAACGGTGAAAAAATCAGTGACTCTCTGATTGTTGCAGAAATTGACAGATTGCGCCCTGAATATCAAGAAACCTTTAGCGAGCAGCCTCCTGAAATGCAGGAAACACAGTTGTTAGAATGGGCTAAAGAGAATGTCATTGAGAGAGTATTGCTTCACCAGTATGCAAAAAAAGACCCAAGAAAGATCTCTCCAAAAAGAATTAACAATGCACTGAAAAGATTGATGAAACAATATAGCGGTGAGGATAAACTATATGAATCGCTTGGTATAAAAAATAAAGATGAGCAGAAAATTAAAAGAGAGATAGAGCAGCAACTAAAATTGGAAAGGACTATTCAGGAGGTCATTAAAGACCTGCCTTCAAATGCTACTGATGAAATTAAAAATAAAAAGGTTGAAGAATTTGTTGATGAATTAAAGAAGTCAGTCACCATTGAATTCTCTCTGGATGAACAATTGAAAAAGAGACTGAAGGGGAAAAGAACAGCACCAAAAAAGACATACAGGAAGCAATTAAATTTTCTCCTGGTCAAACCTGCCGGGCCTGATTGTAATATGGCGTGCACCTATTGCTTCTACCTCGAGAAAAAATATCTTTTTACCCAAACTCCTACGCATCGTATGAGCATAAAAATCCTTGAAGAAATGATAAAACAGGCAATAAATCAATCTGATAAGCATATCTCCTTTGGCTGGCAGGGCGGTGAGCCGACACTGATGGGATTACCCTTTTTCGAAAAAGCGGTTGCCATTCAGACTAAGTATGGTGAGGGTAAAACTATTAGCAACGGTTTCCAGACCAATGGTATTCTAATTGATAAAAAATGGGCAAGGTTTTTCAAGAAAAACAACTTCCTTATCGGCATATCCCTTGACGGCCCTGAACATATTCATGACCATTACCGCCTGAACCAGGGAGGGCAGGGCACATGGAAAAAGGTTATGCAAAGCGCAAAAACTCTTCTGGATGAAGGCGCTGAAACCAATGCACTTATTGTCGTTAACGACTATTCTGTGCAATTCCCGGAAGAAATTTATACCTTCCATAAAGAGCTTGGTCTCAATTACATGCAGTTTATCCCCTGTGTTGAAACCGACCCTGCAAATCCAGGTCATACAGCTCCTTTCACCGTTTCATCCGAGCAGTACGGAGTCCTTCTCTGCACACTTTTTGATCTGTGGATCTCGGACTTTACCAATGGAGTACCGACAACCTCCATTCGATTTTTTGATTCGGTATTTTTCTCTTATGTTGGCCTTGCACCGCCGGAATGCACACTGCTGAGAGAATGTGGCATCTATCTAGTTGTCGAACACAATGGCGATGTATACTCATGCGATTTCTTTGTTGAACCGGACTGGAAACTGGGTAATGTAATGAGAGACAAATTAATCGACATGCAGAATTCCCAGCAGCAGGAAGTATTCGGCCGGAATAAATATTCGGTTCCGGAAAAATGTTCCTTTTGCAGATGGCTGAACCACTGCAGAGGGGGCTGTCCGAAAGACCGTATGTACGATCCCGCTGATAAAGGGATTACCCATTTTTGTAAATCCTACCAGATGTTTTTTGAGCACGCTGATGAAAAATTGAAAAAACTTGCGCTTGAATGGAAACTGCAACAGCAGGGGCAATAGTATAATAAATAAACCAATTGATTCACTGCCTTAACACTTTTTGGCCTAAAAAGCATTTTCACCAACAGCAATACAAATTTAGCCTGAAACCAAAATTTAAATAAATTTTGAACACTTTTAAACATATTAATCTGAATTCTATATCCTTAATAAAGATTTATTTTCTTTTACAGCAAATAAAAACAAAAGAGTGGATCCCGGCCCAGGAGCATACCGGGATGACAAAAAAGGTGATTGGGTGGTTACATTTTCTTGCAAGGCAGCAGAGTTAGCTCGGGTACGTTGTATCGCACCAGGAAACTAAAGTTTTTGAATATTTTATTATTCTAATATACAAATCTTCCTGACAAACTTACGATTATCACTTAATACCTTTAAGAAAAAGATACCCTTGCCTACATTTCCAATATTTAATGAAACATGCTTCGTATTAATCCCTTTACTTTTCCTGATTATTTTTCCATTCGCTGAAACGAGAAGCACATCTACATTTTGGGAGGTACGGTCCAAATGAGTATGAATAACTTTATTAATACCGTTTCCATTTGTTAAAATCTTGATAGTATGCTTATTCAATGCCAATCCTGATCCCTGCGTTAATATTGGTGTCCCATCAGGGATCGCTTCATAGAGTAGTATTGATTCTGCCGGTATAGTAAAGGTCCTGTTCTGACCTTTGTTGAACGGGAGAGGTGTTGTTGTGGAATCAAAGGGATCAATTAATGTGTAACCGGAAAAGGTATAATTACTGGGTATGTCAAAGGCTTCCATTGGGTTAAGATTGATAGATTTTGTTTGTGTAGCTGGATTTCTCAGCATAAGAATAGCTTTCTCCTTACTCCATGACGCCACCCCGTAAACCTGACCTTGCCCGGGGCTCCCGCCGATAAAATGGGCATCGAGCAACACATCATGGTTTGCATGTCCCCACTTAGCAGCTTCAGCCAATACATCCCAGCACCCTTCTGTCATGAGTCCTGGGGTAATATACAGTTCCTGAAGGTTGAAACCTTGTGAAAAATAGTTACGAATTTCCTCACGGAAATCCTGCAGATTAACAGGATCAGTCATATCAAGTGGATTCCCATAGGCATCATGGCTGTATGATTTCCCCTGGTAGCTTTGTCCATGACCAATGCCATGAACCATTAACGAATTAAGCGGTACCATTGGATTGTTTGTAGTAATTTTATGAGCTTCCAGATCCCTGTACGTAACCTGCTGATCTCTTGTTGCATCAGCTTCACCTTTTGCGTCAGCACCCTGACGCCAGATAGAATCAAAGAACCAGAAAAAGAACGGCGAGCCCCATGTACCTACTGTCGCATTTATAAAAACATTGCTATTTTTGGCCCTCATTTCCTGGGACAACTGTGCCACAGCATACACGTCCTCAGAGCCATTTATCCTGTCAAATTTAAAACTTTGTACATCGCTATCCATTTTTTTAAAAACAGCTTCTTTAAAAATTGGATAATAATTGGGGCCACTTACTTTTAATGTTCCATTCGAATGGGTTTCAACATTGGGATTTACCTTTCTGGCAATTTGCACTCTTTCATTCAGGCCGCCGTAGCCGCCTCCCGGGGACATCCAGAATCCCATGTTGGCACCATAGTTAGCCGCAGCTGATTTTAACGGTGATATCCCATTAGGAAACTGGTTTTGTTTAAGTTCCCAAATTGTTTGTGCAGAACTGACATTAAGATTGTCATAACCATCATCAACCAGATACCCTTTAAAATTAACATCGCGTTCTTCAACAAGTTCTTTGCCAAATGCATCAATTCTGTTCACTATATTGTTTTCATTTAGGTTCCCGCCATTTATATCCCACCAGGTGTTATAGTGTAAAAAAGCATAATGTTCCCGTATTCTTTCCCGCTCAAGGTAATATTGAAACCCACGGCGTTTTTGATTATCCGGGTATATACCAATCACTGATGTCTGGCCAAAGCTCTCACCCTCTTTTGTTGTTTCTTCCCTGGGAAAATAGGCTGATGCTTTGTTATTACTCACTGAACTTTTGGCAACAGGTGTTTCCTGGGCAAAGAAAAACTGTCCTGCAAATATCGGTGAACCATCCCTGATACCAACCACCTGAGCACCTGAACCGGTAATATCAATCATATAAATACGGTCAACGTCCCAGTCTCCTGTTGTTGCGGTGTATATAATTTCCTGGTTTATATAGTTGGAACCATCTCTAAAAATGGCACTCCAGGTTAATGCTAACTGGTTATTACCTGAAGTATAGGTAAATGGCACAGACAGCTTCCATCCGTTGAAACGTTCCCTGACTCGTAAGGATTGTGGATCTCCATTTAATTTTTCTGTAGTCGGTGTTCCGGCACTCATTTCTGTATCAATAATATCACTTCCACCATTTACCACTAATCGGAAAAGCTCGCCGACCTCCAGAAAATTTGTAGAATTATGAATCTTATCTTTAATAGTGGTAATAGTAAGGTCATTATTACTTAATTGGAATGTTACTTCCAGTATGTCATTTGACAAGGTGTACTGATTATTGTCACTTGTTAAGTTTGCGGTTCCAGGATATTTGTCGGGAAATTCTGTGGCAAATATTGTACAGAAACATATTAGTGATATTATGATTGATTTGTATAACGCGCGGACGCTCTTTTTTGTGCGTTTCATTTTATCTCCCCACCCATAGTTGTGGAGTTATTTAACCAGAGCCATTCTTCTGCATTGTGTTTTTCCATTAATTGTAAGGCGGTACATATACGTACCCGATTCCAGGTTCAGTTCGTTTAAGTTTATAGAATATGAGCCGACAGGATGATCAGATTTAACAAGTGTGGAGACTTTTCGACCGGATACAGTAAAAACTTCAAGCAAAACAAAGCCTGCATTTTTAATAGTATATCTGATTTTTGTACCCGAATTAAACGGATTTGGATAATTTTGCTCAAGAGTAAATCCTTCGGGGACTGTATTTTGACCCGACTTCAAATCGGTTGGCGCGAGGATAGTAATGGATTTGTCTATGGCGCTGTTCCATTTGTCACCGGATACGCTTCCGTCTAAATCGGTACTCATACCATCAGCAGATAATGCAACTTGTCCTTCAGTAGCCGGAGCGGTAAATTCAAATTCAAAAGTAACGGCATTTGCATGGGGAGTTTTAGGATCGGTGTGGGACAATTCTCCGCCTGATTTCTTTAGGTCTGAATTAATGGTGTTTAAATCTCCATCCTCTGCGACTATAGTCACACCAGCGGCAATCAATGGGCCGCCTTCAATGGTAACCATAAAATTCCCGGTTTCATTCACACGCAGGGAATCAGGCCCGGTAATGGTAACTGAAGCATCACTTGATGCGTCGCCATGACAATTACAGCCTAATGGACGGCTTGATTTCATATATTGAGGTTCACCTGCAGTATTGACAACAATAATCATCAACCAGAATAAACACAAAATAGAAACCACAGATGTTACCGCTTTGGAATGTCTGCGACAGGCATTCATAATTTTCACCTCCATTCCAGGTTACTTTCTTTCATTACCTCACTACCGCAATCTTTTTGACAAATTTCTGATTACCAATCATGAAATTTAGAAAATATACACCTGCGAGCAGTCCGCTTTTATTCAAATCAACTGAATGAGTTCCGGTTTCCAAAGCTTTACACGTCATAAGGGAATGGATACATTTACCTAATGAATTAACGAGTTGCACTGAAACCTTTGACGGATATAATAACTCGAATTGAATCACAACCTGAGACCGTAGGTAAATTTGATTCTCTATAAAACACAATTTCCCATTATGCGTATGCCCTGCTTCAATTTTCGTTGGATTCTGCAACTCCATTATTGCCCAAACCGGATCATGATCTGAGGCAGTATATTGAGTAGGTTTTTCGGCTTCTATAACTTTCCATCTATTTTCCGGGCGATACATAATATGATCGATGTTATCGATAATATTCCCGTTATCATCACGGACATAAACAAAGTCAGCATCTTCATAGACACTCATAGCGCCCTGATTAGGCCGGGAATTAAAGTCACCCATAATGACCATTGGAATGTCAGCCGTTCCTCCACTGTCGATCCATTTCACCATCTCTTCAGCTTGATGAATTCGTTGCGATTCGCCTTCATGCGCCAGATGGGTAGTGAGAACACGCACTCGCTCGCCACCCATAGTAACTCCTATCTCAATCGCTCCACGATCCTCACAACCGGGTTCCTGCACCCAGAACAATCTATAGCTTATAAATTGACTATCTGCTAAAAGACCTTCACCATAGTGTCCATCCCCCCAATTTTTCCATCCCGGAGCAAAAAGGTCATACATATTAGTCTGCTCACCCAGCCAGCAGATTACATCAAGTGGATTGCGGGGATTGCAGCTATCCACTTCCTGATGCCCGGATATATCAGCATCAATTTCATTTAAGACTGCTGCTATATCATCGTAGGGACCATCATCGTGACCCATGGCATAAATGTTGTAGGTAAGAATTTTAGCTTGTGCCGGGTATTGTGCCCACAAAGGTCCACATAACGATACAATGATAACCATTACAGATAGAGAAATGGTATTGTGTGTCAGACTTTTCATATTACCCTCCTCCAAAGGTTCTTATTAACTCATTATATAAATTGTTAGATTTTGTAGATCTGAATAGCTCACTTCCAAGTCCTTCTAATAAACAAACTCCCACCACCCTCTCACCTCACCACAGCTATCTTCTTTACAAAAGAATTCCTGGCAGAATGTATCAATAAAGCGTAGGTACCGTGACCGATAACACGGTCAATAGAATACCAGTGTCTCTCTTTTTGTGTAGTAAAGGTGGCAAGGGCTTTTCCCTGCAGAGAATAAAGGGTAAGGGTATACCCCTGTAGAAAAGGTACATACAGGCGATGTGTTCCTCCGGTTTTCACCAAGCGTATCCGGTTTACAGCCTGAGTAAGGGGTATTGCCGGTTGTTCGACAATGGCTGTTGCAGCCGGAGCAAAAAGCATCACATCACCGTTAGAGTCGGTACCGCCATCACTGCGCACGCTCGCCCGAAGCACATAGGTCGCCCCTGATGTTACTTTCGGTAGTGTTAATGCATAAGAGTTATTAGAGCTGGATGTCCCGGTAGATCCATTATGCGTATCTCGATCGATTTCAACACCATCTTCCAGTAGAGCAGCCCATTGAATATCCAAGCGGTGTGTACCAGAGGTGTATTTAAAGGTAAAATGATATTTACCGGCAGTTGTGACATCCTGAGTAAAATCCCAATCGATTGTTGTATATGATGTTGACATTTGAGTAGGTACCCAGGTACCAATTTTCTGTCCACCCATGTCCTGCTCCCAATCCCAGTTTCTGGTTATATTGATAAACACCTTCGCTTTTGCCAGTGGTTCAGTATACACCACCGGTGTTGAGAGTCCCGGCCTTTTTATAACTTCCTGCTCCCAGGCAAATCGGTCCCAGCTGGTACCGGTACTATAGGCGTGCAGATAATTTTCCCAGCGCCCCGCATAATAATCTCTCAGCAGTCCACTCCATACTTTGGCGCCATATTCGTTTAACCGGTCGGAGGTTTCTTTCACTCCCCACTGAGTCACCAGCAGCTTCGCACCAGCTTCATAGTGGTCCTTCTCCGTAGCATCATGTCCCCAGGCCCGCGCCCAATCGGTCCACACGCTTAACCGGTGGGTCGGGTGCGCCTCAAGCAGACCGTCCATCCGCTTGATCATATCAACTGACTCGACACCGAATTTATCCCGTGCCGGATAAACACCAGCCTGATCCGCTTCAAAGTATCCCCTGAGCCGTTCATCAACATCAATACCCAGCCGCTGCACAGCCAATTCAATGGCATCATTGAAATAGAGCTGATTATCTTTGAACTGGTCTGAGACAGAGAGAAACTGGTCAACACCGTCACGGTATATTTGTGATTCATCAATACCTCCGAAAGAATAGAGATGACCGCCACTCAATACCTTCCCCGGCCTGGACTGGTATACGTGAAAACAGAAATAGCTTGCCCGGTGATCATAGATTGAGTTGCGAAACTTATCCCATGCCATCTTTATTTCGTTTGGATAGGAGCCATATCGTGATGTACAATATTGAGGAATCCAGGTGTCCAGATTTATCTTGGTTGACTGCCATCCCATATCAGTCAACAATTCATAGACGACTTCGTTATTGTCAACACCCTCAGGCGATGCGCCGAATCCGACAAGGTTACCGTTGGAAGACGAATTGAGAATGTCAATGGGAGTACTTGCATAGAAAGGAAGGTTTCCCGCAAGGGGTGTGCATCCACCGAAATTCGGTATGTTGCTGTTGAGCCATTGTTTACCAAAAAAAGCATCATATTTACTCCATTGCGGAGAATTATCAGTGGCCAGATCAAGGATAAGCATTTTATCATTAGGGACCTTGCTCAGGTAGGCCTGTACTGCAGATTTGTCCCAGAACCCCGCGTCAGACAAAAAGAGCCATGCCTGCATAATCCAGACACCATCAGGATCTCCGGCTTTAACGCCCTCATAGATTGCTTCCCCATAATCAGCCAGCTCTTTAAGTTTGTCACTCTGAATAGGCACATGCACTTCGTTAAACGTATCTGAGATATAGTACCGCGCTTCCCCGAATTCATTTTTCCATTCGGTTATATAATCCTTACCGAGCTGCGCAAAGTATTGCGAATTGGGATCCAGGATTTGTGTGTTATACTGGGCGGGGAAACTGCACCATGAGCCGATTTTAATGAGTGTCGCATCAGGATACGCTGTCCCGAATTCCTTGGGAACATACCCGGAAAATCCCGGGGCAATGGGAATAATATCCAGTGCACGCATCCGCGCCAGTATTTGTTTCTGTAGTGCAATCCGGTCAGTGTGCCAGTTATCAGATAGGGGACCCTGAAAATTATTAATATTTCCCATCCTGTGCCAGGGTAGAAAACAGGGACCGCAAAAGAATGCATCAAGAGCTGCGTTTGATATGTTCCACTTATTCCACACCCGTTGCCAGATTGCCTCAGTCGCAACAGGTGCCATCATCATATTTATACCGTGAAGGGCCATCCAGTCGAGTTCCTGCTCCCAGCGAGCCCAGTCCCAGTTTGCTGAACTATACCCATAAGTCACGACATTGTTAAAGAGCAGAAATTTATAGGGGGTTACAACTTTTTTTCGACTGTAGTTTGGCAGTGTTGATGGTAGATCCAGATTTACACCGGCCCAGCCCACCATACAGTTACATCCATTACGTAAATAATCATATATACCGCGGCACAGCGCTACACCACTGGAACCTTTTACTAATACAGACCCGCCACTGGCAGAAACTTCAAAAACATCACGGTCATTTTCTTTGGGTATCTCCTGAAGAGTAAAACTGGCGGCATGGGAAGGGATCAATCGTAGGAGTAATGCTTTAGCGCCATCGATTCCTGAGGCTGATATTGTAGTATTTAAAAATCCAAAAATGAATACAAAGGTAAAAACTATACAGTTTCCTTTTTTCATCTCTCCCCACTTTTTTTGATCCTATTTTTATTAAATTCGATTCTCCCCAGAATCGACTATCCAGATATAAATATAGTGGCCTTTGAAAATAGATTAGCAAAAATGCATTAAATTTGATAAAAAAGTGCTTATTATTTTGAACAGTAACTGCCTGCTATAAATAATTATATTGGCCTTAAGTTAAACCTTCAGATCTATTGAGAGCTTTGGAGGTATCACAGTACTATTTGACCAGGGCCATTCTTCTGCATCGAGTTTTCCATTAATTGTAAGAGAGATGTTTTTTATACATTCTCCCCTATTACTAATGTAATGAATATAGTAGGATATTTGGATTATATAGTATGTAAGCTACTGAATTTTATAAATATGTGTACTTTTTAAAAGTACACTTTTTTACAACAATTCTAAATTCTCCTGTCAATTTTGGCTATTTTAATAGTAAGGATCTCACAAGTTTTAACCGACACCTGTTCAAATTTTTTATAACTATATACCGGGCAAAAAAGTTATACGATATACGTTGCATCTCCACGAAGGGGTAACTCTGGTTAAAAGGAAAAACAGCGTTATTGGCGGTGGAATATATGCTATTGAATTATCCGGAGAAGCCGGCAAAATAAAGCAACGAATAGTACTTGGTCAATAATGAGGAAATGAGATTATTATATGTTAAAGGTGCTGTTCACATCAAAGCAGAGACAGGATTCGGGCAGTTGCACTATTCCATAATCGATAATTCCGAAATTTTCTCTTATCCGCTATCACCTGCCTGTATCGGAACAGGTAGCTTTAAAGGAATTTAAATTATGTTTAAACGTTGCGTATTTTTGTCCATTGCACTGATTACACTTTTCCCAGTTTCTTCCTACTCTCAGGATTATGTTAGTGACACACTTGCACTAAGAGCCATACTTGATTCTTCCGGTCTGGAAACGGTACCGGTAAGTTCGGTATCCGATTCAGCCAACGGTAGAATTAATTTCCTCTCTCTGAAATATAGGAAATTAACCGGCATTCCTTCACAAATTGGAGAATTAACAGGCCTGACAGACTTAAAGCTTTCATATAATAATCTGGCCACACTTCCTCCTGAGATTGGAAAGCTGGTTAACCTGGATACACTTAACCTTAATGTCAACAAATTAGTCGCACTCCCTCCTGAGATTGGCCAGTTGGTTAACCTGGAAATGCTCAACCTTGAAGAAAATGAGTTGACCGGCTTACCTGCTGAAATTGGACAAATGGTTAAATTGAAATATCTTCACCTCTGGTCAAACCAGTTAACCATATTCCCCAATGAAATTGGACAATTGGTGAATCTTGAATTACTTGACGCTCATGAAAATAAGCTGACTGTCCTACCAGGTGAAATCAGGCAGTTGGTAAACCTGACACATCTTGACCTTTCTAATAATGGACTAACCGCTCTTCCTCCGGAAATTGGAGAACTGGTAAACCTGACAGAGATTAAACTTGGCAGCAACCGGATAGCAACCGTTCCCCCGCAATTTGGACAGTTGGTTAATTTAACAGTTCTCTCCTTTGATAGCAATCAATTAACCGCACTCCCTCCGGAAATCGGTCAGCTAGTGAATGTCACCTATTTCCAGTTCTGGTCGAATAAAATAACTGCACTACCTCCTGAAATTGGAAACATGGCGGCTATGAGAAATTTTGGTCTCAGCGATAACCGGCTGACTTCTGTCCCTGCTGAAATTGGACAGCTGGCAAACCTTAAGAAAGTGTATCTTGATCACAATAATTTAACCGCACTTCCAGACCAAATAGTAGCGCTTGCTCCTGAGTATTGGTGTGATGTAGGATATAACCGACTTGATACTAGCAGCCTTTCAGATACTGTTATTACCTGGTTGGATACATATCAACCCGGTTGGAAAAATACCCAGTCCGGAGTAGCCATAAACAAACAGAATTATACTATCAATTCCTTGAAATTTTCTTTACATGGTAATGAAGCATCAATACGATTCCATTTACCAGTTCCGGGAAATATCACAATTGATCTGGTAGATGCAAGAGGAAGAATAGTTGCAGTATTAATGGATACCTTCAAACCAGCAGGTTCACATACCATTAATTGTAACAGTTATAAATATGCCTCAGGAATATATTACTTCAAACTTTCGACAGGAAATACCTCAATTGTGAATAAAGCTATGATAGCGAAGTGAACCCATGATATAATCCCACTATCTATTTTACATTTTTCCCATTTTTTTGTATACAAAAAACCGATCTTTTTTAGCGTCTGTTTAAGCCTCAATGTACTTGAAAAATGTATAGAATCGTATATAATTCACCTGAATATGTTGATTATACGAAAGTAAGTGTACTTTAAAAAAGTACACTTTTTCAATTGTAATGAATAATTTTCTGATTTTATCCATATAATTATGTTAATTTTATTAAGGGATGAGGAAATTCCACGGAATGATTATAGGGATATGTTTACAACATCATTACCTGATTTGTTTTTCTTAAATAACCTGCTGTTTTTTGTATACAGTCCCTGACACAAATATACACGTTTCCGTTACAAATCTAAACATGACGGAGAGGGATACATGATAGTCCTAGTGCTAAAAAAAGATAGGCCTTTCTTTATCAATAGTATCCCCATTATGTCCAACACCTTCGCGGAAATTTAGTTACGAAAGTGCGTACCAGAATGAAGATTGTTATGCGGAGTTACTCCTTAAAGATATCGGGTAACAGCATTTTATCAGTTTGAGAAATATATCTTAAATTACACTATTAAAAAGGGGAGGGATTATGCATTCTAAAAAACCGGTCAATCCATGCATACCTATTATTTTCCTGCTGCTGTTTACGCTTACCGTTTTTGCTGCAGACTGGTCAACGTGGATGTATGATAACAGTCGCAGTGGTAGCACACCTGAATCCGTATCGTCCGGCTCACTCAGACTGCAATGGACATACATCAGCAGATTTGAGCCTGATCCGATTAATTCGGGTGACAATGAAAATGGCCTTATTTTAGATGGTTGCTATTATCCGGTAGCGGCAAAGGGAAAAGTAGTATTCGGTTCATCTGCAGATGGTAAAATTTATTGTCTTGATGCAAAGAATGGAAAAAAGATATGGACTTATTTTACGGAAGGGCCTGTTCGTTTTGCACCTACGATTAAAAATGAAAAAGTATTGGTCGGCGGTGATGATGGCTATGTATACTGCTTAAACCTTGATGATGGGAAGCTGAACTGGAAATATAGTCATAGTACAAACGCGCGACGAATTGCCTCTAATGGTCGCCTTAGCAGTGCATATGCAATTAGAACAGGTTTGATAGCTGATGATAATACCGTTTATTTCGGTTGCGGTATGTTCCCTTCATCGGCAAAAATGGGTGCCCGAAGTATTGGATTGAATATCAGTGATGGAAGTGAAGTTCAAAATTCAAAGCTCATGTTCTATCCACAGGGGTATCTTAGACAAAATGGCAGCAAAATTGAATGCCCGAGGAACAGGTTTGGATATACGTCACTGGCGTCAATAAATATGAGTAATGCTATATCAAATTTCAGTAACACCAGTATGTCCACCATCAATGTCGGCGGTATTAAATTCAGTGGAAAGGAAGGCCATGTTTCAGGCGGTAATTTTACAGCCAACGTTGAAGGAAAAGCATTGGGATTAATTTTTTCAGATGGCCGTCTTTATGTGAGAACCAGCAAAGGATATATATATTGCTTCGGTACAAACCACAGCATTCCGGTAACGGTAAAACCGGAGAAGATTGTACTACCCTACAGAGAAAAGGCTAGACAGGACTATGAAACAGCCGCTAAAGAAATCCTGGCAGTTGCGGGATTAGGAGATAACACAAAAGGGTATGCTCTTATTATTGATTGTGAGGCTGGTGGCTTAGCTATTGCCCTCGCAGAGGCGAGTGAATTACAGATTGTTTGTGTTGATACTGATAATTCTCAAGTTTCAGAAGCCAATAACAATATTGATGCTGCTGGACTTTCAGATCAGATCACCGTACAAAACGTTAGTTCATATGACGACCTTTCATATGTAAGCCATATGTTTAATATAATTTCATTTGACGGCTATGCAACAGGTGGTAATTTCAGTGGGTCGAAAACAGAAGTTGAACGTCTTCTGAGGCCCTATGGCGGGGTTGCATTAATTGGAGAAACTATTAAATATGGAAATGTTGTTGGAGGTGGGCAATGGACGCATGATCGCGCTAATCCTTCCAATAATCCTAATAGTTTTGATACCTATGTTGATGAAGATTTGGAATTGCAGTGGCACGGCGCGCCCTATCCTTCTAATAAGTTAATAGACAGGCATAGAAAGACAAAGTCCCCTTTATTTTGTGACGGAATTCTTGTTCATGGAGGCAATGACTACTTTTGGGGCATTGATGCATACAATGGCACAATTTTATGGGAAAAGTCGATAGATAATTGTGCTAGACCTTCTGCGCCTTATAAGGATTGCAGCTGGTTTGCCATGACAGCAGACAGGTTGTACGTCGCCCAGGAAGAATGCTTATTAGGACTGGACCCACGAACCGGTGAAGAGGTGATGAGGTTTGGTGTCCCCTACGAATCATGGGAATGGAGTTACGTTGCTTATGTTGGTGACATGTTATATGGTACTGCTGCAATGAGTGCGACATCTGGAAAAACCTGGGGGACAAGTGGGTATATATTCGCAATGAATAGACTCACCGGTGCTGAAATTTGGCAATATGATCCAGAAGCAGCAATTGTGAATTTGTCAATATGTATCGGTGATGGAAAAGTGTTTTTTATAGCCGCAGGAAATTCTTCGACGCAGAATAGTAGTAATCCGGGCTTTAGCATGTTTAATGACGGATCAAGCGATGTCGTTGCTCTCGATATGAAAACCGGTGAGGAGGTATGGAAGAAAGAATATGATCTCAGCGATTTCGCTCAGTCATGCTATATGCTATACTCGAAAAATCATACTGCGCTTTTTGCAGTAGGTTGTACATCTGGAGATGCAAACTACAGGATAGCCGGATGGGATGCTGATGACGGATCACCGACCTGGGAACCAACGACACTTGCGACAGGTGAATCCAGAGACCACTGGAATATTGAGGCGGCGCCGGTTATTTCTGGCGACTCATTGTTTATACTTTCATTTAATTATAAAGTCAGCCTGAATGTAACTAATGGTAAAGGGCAGGCCGTTTATTGGAAAGATGAAAAAGGTGGTCATGGCTGCAGTAATTATTGTGCAACTGAAACTCATCTTTTCCATCGCGGCTGGAATAATATGATATATAATATTGCAGAGAGAAAAAATAATCGTCTTACAACAATAAATCGTCCGGGATGCAATATAAACTCTCTCCCGGCCGGCGGTTTACTCAGTGTACCTGAACAAAGTTGGGATTGTACCTGTAGTTTCCCGACAGTAGAATCTTATTCCTGGCGTACAACTAAACAGTTGGTGTTTGATGATATTACCGGCAATGAATCAATAGGTGCAAACAAGGGAATCAATAAAACCGGAAAACTCCAATTATCGGTATTCCGAGGAGTAAATTTTGTATCACTTTATATTCAAAATACTATTCCATCAAAAAAATTGGATATTCGTATTGTTAATGTCGCAGGAAGAACACTCCTTAATAAATCTGTAACGCCGAGAGATACAAAGTACTCGTTTCGGTGGAATTTCAGGAGCATGGCCACAGGCCTCTATTTCATATCATTAAAAACCGGAAAGGAAAAATGTACACGGAAATTGATGATTGTTAAATAGAAAAAGTCAAAGTGGTTTTAAGCAAGGGGTAATAATTAAGGATATTCGTAAATGATTAATTGATGGTAAATGATAAGGGCGGGCATAATGTACCCTTTCAAGATGGTTGAAAACGGTAAAGTGAAATATTATCTATTCATTGTGATTAGTCTATGCTATTGTGTGTTCCTATACGGAGATAGGAATTCCAAAGCGGATTCATCGCGTGTTGAAAATGAATATAGTAATGCCCTTAAAGAATTGGTGCTATCTGTTGTCAAATGCGAAAATCCTCTCATAGTGGAAAAAGTGGCTCTGGACAAAGGTGTTTATCTAAAAAAAAGGTTTGCTAAAAAAGGTAAATTACCTTTGTCCTTTAAAAAAATTGAGCTAAGCGATTCACTGGCCGGTTACAGAGTTAGATTCAAATCTAAAGAGGAAGAACACTATTGGCTATTTGAATTGAAAGAGAAAAAGTTGGTTTTAATTGGCTATTTTCAAAGTCATTTTGAAATCGATTATGCGAATATTGCGAATGGCAGATACGTTTTACGTCAAATGATAATTACCGGTCCAGAAAGTCATAAACCAGTCTATTTCATGTATGAGAATGGTAAATATATAAAAGTAAAGTGAGTTACATAGAGTCTCACCATAGAGAGCAATATACAAAAAGTACATCTATTAATTCTGGGACGCTCGCGCGCCAGCTACCTCCCAATTAGCGGTTTCATCATAGTTAAGTAGCGTCTGAGCTGGGGGGAGCAAGGGAGATTGAAGAGGAATTGATAGAACACAAGTTTCAGCGCCCCGCGTGCTAACGCTTAATATCACACAGTAATGACGTTCCTGGTAAATAACTTCCTACAAAGATAATTATTAAACTATATCGTTACTTGTGTGCAAAAGCGGGCGAAGATCCAATGTCCTGGGTTGGTGTGAATGGTTGGCAAAAGACAGGTTCTGCTCTTGGAAACTGGCTTATGGTTACCAGTCACCACAACACAGGGCGCTTAGCTGAGCCGCGCCGAACCGCACAAAATGATATAAATATTATTCTGTTTTAATGAAATATTTTAAATATTTCTTTTATTTCAGTAATAACTTCTGCCTGGTAACATCTTTCCCGCATGTAATCTCTGTAAAATAGACACCATGTGCCATTTCTTTATTTCCAAATGTGATAATATTCATTCCTGCAGTCAGTGACTGTTCCGGAATCCTTGTACAGGCCTGGCCATTTGCGGAATAGAATATTATTGAGTAAATATTATTGCTAAAAACATTCATGGTAAAGCTATTACTATTAATTTCACAAACAAGTGGTTGAGCTTCAGATGAAGGCATTATACTAAAATGAATCGCATGTGTACTACATGAATGCTTTTTGATACCAAGAGACCGAATAAAGGCATCATTAATCGTAACATCTTTATCACTTATAACACTTTTGTCCGGTTTAATAATGTACTCCGGCGGAGCATAACCACCATTACCAACAAAAGCATCAAGGCCAGCACCACCGTCTTCCTTTGCCACACAAATATTTGTAGTGTGTGGGACAAACCAGGTTGTAAAAAGTTGCTTTGTACTAATGCTGCATGTAATTACCATTAAATCATAATTATCACATTTATCGCATCCATAATTATCCCAATATCCATTTACCGTTGGCGCCGCCAACAGACAGGCGTTTCAAAACTGGGCTTTTGCAAAGGTAACAAAAACGTGCTTGCCTTTACCAAGTTCTTCGTACAAATCGTACGAGTTCCCCTTTACGTCTGTAAATTGTACATTATTCTTGATTGTATTTTGAGCATCTCCTGATAAAGCTAAGATTAGAGTAAGTGCAAACAACTTGCGGATCACCTTCATGTGCCCTCCTAATGGCTAAAATTAAATCGCTGATTAAATTCCTATTACCAAATGCCAGTCATTCCAGCTTGTCTGGAATCCTTCTTGGCTTTACTTCTCAATTGTCTTAATTATTATCATTCCTTCAGATTTCTTTTTTGGATTAAAATTTAAAAATGAATTACCCAGCATTCTTCCCCGTAGATCGAAAAGTTGCACATTCCGATCCCTTTGTACATTGTCCGAAGAGTTTAGCATAGGAATTAGTTTACTGCTTTTACTAATAGTTTGCTTATTAATTACATTTGAATACAACTGATGTGTTCCTGTCGGCATTGCATCCCAGACCCGCACATAATCAACAAGCCAATAATCGGGCAAGGTTGCCTGCGAAATATCACCCTCGGCCCAGGCGCCAACTTCTATGGTGAGTTTTATGTAAGCTTCCCAATCAGATACGTGTACAGTTGATTCAAATACCGGTTCTCTGTCGATGTACCATATGTATTTATCTTCAGTCCATAGCAGACCAAAGGTATGATAATCATCTATAGATCCGGGTATCGGCACCTCTTGCGGGCACACATCCTTTATCCCATTGCTGTAGCCATTCCAGTGCACAACAGGTTGTATCTTTCCATTACGGAACGGATACTCCATAATATCCACCTCAGCCCCGGAACCTCCTTCTGTCATACCGCCGTCAAGCAGCCAGAAAGCGGGCCAGAAGCCAACCTCTCTGGGCATTATACAGCGACATTCAAAGTATCCGCAGCGCTGTTCATACAAGTTACGAGTACGGATAAATCCATGGTGCGCTCTGGATTCTCCGTTTACCCTTCGGATTCGCATAACCAGATTCCCCTGCCCATCGAGATAGGCATCTTCGGGATCCATGTAACCGTCCTTCCGATTACCCTTCATGGCCTCCCACTTTGTAACATCCAATCCGGTCCCGTCATTAAATTCATCACTCCATAACAGGTCGCCAAGCATCTGTTCCGAAAGGACTTGTGCTGATATCATGAATAGTGTTGTAAAAATTAAAAGTATCGTCAATTTTGTAACTATACTTTTACCCTTGTGCATTATGCCTAATCCTGTTAAGTTCTATTACCCATATATTCCAGAGCTGTCATTCCGGCTTGGTCCTGATTCGGTGATCTAGCGAATAATCCTTCTTTCTTTAACTCCCAACTGCCTATTGTAAACTGTGAACTGCTTTTATTTCCCTCCATACAAAACAATCTTTCTCCCCGTAATTCCTGATTCCTCAGAAATAGTCACCAGGTATGCACCGGCAGAGTATCTTTTTAAAAGTTTTATAGATTGAACTCCTGCGGAAAGTTTCATTCTCTCGCGTTTAATCTCAGACCCGTTCAAAGTCAGCAGAGATAGTGTGTAGGTACCATATTTGACTATAGAAAATTTAAGCGATCCGTGAATATCAAGGCGGATATTAAATCTACTGTGTTTGTATAGACCATTGTTGTTTGTGATTCCAACATTTAATCCAAAAGGAATAATTTTCGCTGTTTCATTGACTAAAATATCAGTAACTGACATACGTAAGAAATATTTCTTACTTTCTGGTGTAAGCGATGATATATCTAATGTGTCCGCCGCTCTTTTAAGATCGGTTTTTGACATAGATGCAAGTGCTGTTCCACTACAGCTGGAATCGTCAAAGACTTCTAATGTATAGGTTAAAAGCGGTAACGTGGTTGAATCTCTGGACCATGAAACGATCAGGTCCGACCCGGAGACAGTAGCATTTAAGGCCGCAGCCTTGAAAGGAGGATAATCGGGTGCAGTCTCTCCCGGGCGTGGAATAGAGAAGGTTGTGCCGTTTTCACAGGTAGGTGATGTAGATGCGCCGCCGGAAATCATGTAATAATATTTACCTGTAGCGTCCTCTTTGACTCCGCCATCCCAATTAGTGCGATAGTTATATGAACGGCCACCCGGTTCTATATCTTTCTTGTTAACAGAATAATAACCGCTTTCCATGGGATACCAATTCCCACCGGCATATTTCCAGGTCTTGCGAATATTGGTTTCCCTGGCATTAACACCGGTACTGCTCCAATCCTCTATAAAACTACTGCTTGGAGACATGAGCGCATTTTCAGCGGAAACATCCATGGTAACCATGTGACGCCAGGTATCACTCGTTCCGTCACGGACAAAATAAGCGTAGTATGTGTGTGTACCAACAGGCCAGCAGCGAGCCACGAGGGCATACCAGACATCCGGTTCCCAGCCAATTACGAAATTCATCGATTTAAGGCCTGTACCTTCACCGCTAAAAGGTTCTGTCTCTGTACCAAATCCCACATCAACCTCTTTAATTTTACCTGATTGAGCGGGATTATCCCATATGGAGAAAATATAGGGCTTACCATTATTATATGGATGCTCCTGAATACCGCCATAACCACCGGCATTGCCGCTCCATCCTAATGATTCATAATAGGTGTACATCGCCACCCCGCTTGAGGGAACCCGTACTTCGTTGATCAGGATTTCAGCGCGAGTATTATTATTGAAACGAAAGGAAAAATGCGATGATGGCGCGGAGTTTTGCGCCTGTGTGTAAAAAACAGCCAGAATACAGATTAATTTCCATTTTAAAAAGTTGTGTTTCATAAAATCCCTCCCCAAATACAAATAAACATTTTTAATGCGGTATATACTATTAATATACCCAACAAAACAGCTTACTATGAACGCATATTTATTTTTCTGTACTTTTTTAAAGTACACTTTTGTCTTAAAATCACCGTCTTATAGGGAATATATTCTATATCGTATAAATATTTAAGTACATACTATAATTGAAGAATGGGATGAGAATACTGTGTGATGGAATAACAGGCCACCTGATGGTCCGGAAATTTCTAATGGTCAAAACAGTGGTAAGATTTACACCTTTGATGTTGCTTCAGCTGTACGGGAGATGGTAAAAAATCCTACAACCAATAATGAAAATGTAACCAAACATCTGGTAACAGGCATAACCAGGTGGTAATTTTTTCTATAATCTTTTCTTATTTCATCCTCAATAACATTAAACAGGGGGCTAGAAGATGGGTTGGGGAGTTAAGAAATGGGTAATCAGCAATATAATACGAAATCTTTTAAAACAAGCAACCCCTTTTCCACTATTCGTAATTAATAGCCTGTTTAATAAGAAATATTTAAAAATTAACACAGGTATTGAAGTGAGGGGTGAGAAATACTTATATTCTTCAACAGTTAAAATTCCTATTTGTAATGGGAGGGGAAGAAAAGATCATTATAACGAGTATTTGTTACTAGTATAGAATTATACATTATTGAAATGTAAAGGATATATTTAACAAATACTCCAATCATTAACGTTTACATACTGCAATAGGGGGACTTTTTTTCTTTGCGGGTTTGTAACATTCATTTCGAGTTGATTTTGCGAGGTGGGGGGAGAAGTAATTAATACTTTACGGTTCGAGAGTAAGGTGTTCGTTATTACAATTTTATGTACATGGTTCGCTTTGGATAGTGTTGTGTAATGACCTTTTTATTCTCAAATATATTACAGATTAATCTTCACCTATAACCGAATATAAAATGTTGTAGCCTGTAGTTTACTGAAATAGCTTCTACACGAGAGGTCGAGAATCCCTATACCTATTGCACCTGTCTGATATACACCAGGAGGGTGCGAGTGAGAATATTCAAGGTTTTTACTTGCCTGCTTTTTTGCTGCATACTTCTTTCTGCAGAACCGCATCATTATGTCGCAATAGCTCCTTTTGTCGGAAAAGGAGTTACCAGTGAGCAGTTGTCGAATCTTACCGATCTGTTCCGTAAAAGATACAATGAAGTTGCCAAATATAAGGCCATGGCACAGGACCAGATGGATAAGAACCTCGTTAAGGGATTCGAGCGTCTTGATATTGTGAGTGAGATGTCGTATGCAATGGCAATGGGAAGGCTTCTCTCTGTCCAGTGTGTCATTCTTGGAACTATTAATAAATCGGATAAAACATCGAAGTGTATCCTAAAAATATTTAATTTAAATTCTCAAAAACGGATAAAAGATTTTACCATCTCGTTTAAAGGCTCACCGAGAAAATTCCTGACGGCAATTATACCAAAGATTGTGAAGGTTATTGATCCTGTTATTGTAGAAAAGAAGGTGACACCTATTCCAGTTGTAACAAAGTCTAAGGTAAAACCTGCTGAAAAAGTAAAACCTGAAAGGAAGAAGGAGACTGAACCAGATAAAGAAAAAGAGGAAGTTTCTACTGCTGAAAAAACTGAGAAAAAACAGGTTGTATCATCAAAAGCAGTAAAAAAAGAAGAGAGGAGTAGGAGAAAGGAGAAACTAAAAAAGAAAAAGATTGTTGC
>CBDVBE010000024.1:0-28503 GCA_965372145.1 uncultured bacterium
AGCTCACAAATGGTTATGCCATCCATTTTGAAGGTGAATCACGAAATGTGACTATTAAGGAAAATATTGCCCATGGTATTAAATCCACGCATCTACTCATGGTCCTTTCTGACGGCAGTACTAAACAGAACATTTCGATTACTGATAATAAACTGCAATGTTCCGAAAATGAAACGGGCCTCGTGGAAGCAAAAGGGAGCATGGAAAATTATACCCTTGCCGGAAACACCTATTTCAGTAAACACCCTCAGGATAAATGGTTCAGAACCGGAGGATCGTATGTTGATTTTGCCGGGTGGCAGAGTGCTTCCGGAGAGACAGGTTCAGAAGTGAAAGAAGTAACATTTACAGATCCAACCAGGTGTATAGAAAAATATCAGGAATCAATTGGGAAAGAGGCTACTATCGCAGCTTTTATCATTGAAGCGCGAAAGCAGTCAAAATATAACTGGCGAAAGGCGTATACTGCACCGGTTGTCAATGACTGGTTGCGGGCGGGATTCGATATGGCCACTTCTGTAAAAACACCTCATAAGGGGAAGAAACCAGCGACACTCGCTACCTTGAAAATTGTTCCAAACCCGTTTTCTTCTTCAGTTGATCTACAATTCCAGAATCCGGAACATAACGCACGCATTGATATTTATATGATGAACGGGAAAAATGTTGCTCAGTTTAACAATATAAAGAATTATTATATGCGATGGGATTGCTCGAAATATTCGGGAGGGATTTATCTGGTTACGGTGAAGGTTAATGGGGCGGTTTTGCGGGGGAAGATATTCCTTACTGATTAATTTTAAATCAAAAAAGCATTAAGATTTTTTTTGTATTACCAAAAAAGTTTTAAAGATTTAAGATTTAAAGCTTTAAGTTTTTTTAACATGCAAGATAGAACTCACAGGGCAATGCTTTGCCGGTATACAGATACTTCAAACTTTTTCCTTGATGAAGGTCCTTTTAAAGATAAAAGCATTTTTAATAGCAATTTATCAACATATTCAGATTGAAGAATCTGCGAACCATTGGTAAACGACAATCACTTGAGTTCTATCTTGCATTATCAAAAAGTTTTAAAATATAAAAGATTTTAAATAAAAACTTTGGGAGACAGGTAGAAATGAAAACTATAAAGCGCTTACAATTCTTCAAACTGCCGGAACAAGTCAATGTACTTTTTACATTAATGATAATAACCGGTTCCATCTCAGCAGAAATTAAACACGTACACACCACCTTTACTTCCAATCCAACGACTTCGATAACCGTCAGTTGGCGCACCGATCTTTCAAGCACTGTATCTGAAGTTCTTTACGGAACAACGACATCCTATGGGCAAACTGCAACCGGCAACGAAACAATTATTTCACAGGGCGGTCTTGAGCATCATATAACATTAACCGGACTCACTCCCGGTACATGGTATCATTATAAATGTGGCGGCGGGTCCGAATGGAGTGAAGATTGTACCTTTAAAACTGCACCCGATCAGAATGAAGACTTTTATTTTGTCGCTCCCGGTGATGTACAGGTAAATGGGAATAATAAAAACTGGAATAAAGAAGCGGTTTTTTTTAGAGACCTGAATGCTGAGCTGCCTGCATTCTGGATTCCCCTTGGAGATCAGGTTTCCAGGGGAGAAAGCCAGAACCACTGGGATGGTTTTTTTGCCTCCGTGATGGCTGATATATCGATAATCTCCCCCCTTATCGGCAACCATGAACTTCGTGATTTAGAGGGGAATGATGGTTATTTCCCCCAAAACTACATTGACATGTTCAAACTTCCCACAAATGGACATGGGGCAGCGTATGAGGATTATTTCTACTCCTTTACCTACTCAAATGCTCTATTTGTTGTGTTAGGGTGGAATGAAAAGGATTTCTGGCCGGATTGTTATAACATTCAGAAAACCTGGATGGACTCGGTATTAACAAACACTACCCAAAAATGGAAGCTTGTTTTTCTTCACCCGCCAATTTATAACAGTAAGAAGCTTGATGCGCCATGGGCGGTTAATCAATATCCCGAATGGAACCAGGTATGGGAGGATAATAATGTAAACGCAGTATTTTCCGGTGATATGCATATCTTTGAAATCTGTCTGCCTATAAAAAATGATACGACCGTTCCAACCTATGAAGAGGGAACGCTGTATTACAATGCTCCAAATCTTACGGGAATTAAAGTTGCCCAGGGCGCCTGGTGGACACGGACCGTGGCAAGTGGTGATTCAACCGAATTCCTTACGCCGCTCGTCAAGGTGACCGAGGATTCTGTCGTAGTTGAGACCTGGGACTGGAATAATGAGATATTGTTTGATGTGCTCTCTTTTCGTGACAATGACGGTACTGTTGAAATCCAGAGCAAAAGTGAAAAATCGGTACAACAAGATGTCCTCTCTATAAAAAGAATAAAGGGGAGTATTATAGTTGCCATTTCAGAATGCAGGGATTACTCGTTTCAACTTATTACCTTGAATGGTAAGATTATCAATGAGCAAAAGGGAACCGGAAAAGCATCATACCGATACAGTTCTGATGATCTCTGTCCGGGTATGTATCTGCTTCGGGCGGTTGTTGAAGAAAATTTGATTACCGGTAAATGTATAGTAGTTAAATAAAATGTATAAAATTAGTTAGATTTGTTTACATAAGAATCAAATAAGGCAATTTTAAGGATATACTCGTTTTTGTAAAGGATAAACAATATGTACTTATTAAGGCTCAAGTGGTGGATTGTAGCAATTTACACTATTAGTGGCGCATTGTGTTTCCTGTTTGCAGATGGTGAAGTTACTCATAATGAAACTGGCGTAAAAGCTGACCACGTTGATTTCGGTGAGGATCATTGGAACCAGGCTTCGGGTGATCATATTCCCGACAGTGCAGAAATCGACAATATTTTCGGCGAGCATAAAGGTTCGCTCAATTTTACGCACTGGGGCTCGGAAGGCTCCATTAACTTTGCGCTCGGCAGCGGTGATGAAGTTGAGTGGGATTTCGTGACGTCTGAAGCCGGTGATTATGTGATTGCGGTCAATAGTGGCGGCGCTGATAGAGGTGGTGATCTTCATATCAAAGATGGTACGGGCTGGAAATTCCTGCTGAAAGTGACCGACACGAAAGAGATCTATTATTATCTGCTGGAAAATCTCAGTGCCGGTACGCACCGGTTTCTTATGCGTGGTTTTGATAAGCCATATTACCTCCATGCAGCATCATGGTATAAAGAGAAAAAGGATACCATTACCGATGGAACCCATCCGCGGCTGCTGTTTGCCGGCACAGATGTCCCCGCTTTGAAAAGTAAAATGTCAGCCGATGCTTTAATCGCTGATTATTATGACCACCTTATCAATCACTGGGCAGGTGCAGAGAGTTTTCTTAATATAGACCTTAACAACGGGGGTTGGGATGAGTTCGGTACCTGGGCCGGCGGTGACCGGGATCGCGCTGATGCTATGACGACACTGGCACTTGCCTATGTACTCAGTGGGGATCAAAAATACAGCACCAAGTGTATTGAAATACTCATGCGGGTATCATCATGGACTGATTCACTCGGCGGGTGGGGGAGAATGGCCTTCTCTCAGCTGCCCAATGGCGGCATGCTTGCCGGAGTAAGTATTGCATATGACTGGGTATACGATGCCATGACCGCTACGGAGCGTCAGTTTGTCCAAAACGCACTTGTACGTGAAGCGCAGTACATCTATTCTCTCTCAGTAGATAAAAGCTGGTGGTGGGTTGATCCCTACAGTCTGAATAACTGGACCGGCGTGATTCATGGCGGCCTGGGTCTCACAGCCCTGGTTGTTGATGGAATAGATGATCAGGCACAGCAATGGGTTGACCGCAGCATCGAGATGGTACAATCGCTCATGGACGTCGGCTTTGGTGAGGAGGGCGCCTATTTTGAAAGCAGCATGTATTATGGGTATGCATTTCAAAATGTTATACCCTTTATGTCTGCCCTGAAAGACCTGAAAGGGATAGACCTTTTTCCTTATAATAACAGTATTATGGAAAAGAGTCTTGAGTGGGGTATCTATTTAACCGAGCCCAATCGTCTGGGTAAAACTCCCTTTGATGATGAGGGCGCTCCCGGTTGGATAACGTCAAATGTGGTTCTCGGACTTGCACGGCACTATCGCAACGGATACGCGAAGCAGGCCTGGGACATGCTTTCCGGCACACAGCGCCTGCCTGAGAATACCTTCCCCTATAAAACCGGCGGCGCCTATCTGCAGCTTCCGTTGACCCTTGTCTATTACGATCCGACGCTATCGATGCAATCGCTTGAAGAATTGCCTGAATCGAAAGTCTGGCCCAAATCGGGACGTGCCTGTTTCCGTACCGGGTTTGAAAATCTGCATGATATCTACTTTTATATGCAGTGCGGCATTGACGGCTCGCACGCGCACAACGATCATGGCAGTTTTGTACTCAGTGCATACAATGACCGTCTGGTTGTAGATCAGGGATACGGTGGTTGGTGGGCAACGATAGAAGCGCATAACCTTATTCTTATTGATAATAATAATCCCGAAGTAAAGACCGACCATAACAATCCCCTGGGTTCGATATATACATTTCTGACAACCGACTCAATAGATTTTCTTTCCGCATCAAATAAAAAGATGTATGATCATGTAGGAGAACCTGTTATTTCATCTGACAGGCACATGTTATTTATGAAACCGAATTATTTCGTCGTCCTTGATGAGATAAATAAGGACAACAGTGCTCATGAATACAACTGGCTTCTTCATACGGATCGTGAAGGTGGGAACGAAACAAGTCATGTGATCAAGAATTTAACTGCCAACCGGTTCCGGTTTGAGAAAAAAGTGGATACAGAAGATTCGGCGGATCTTGAGATTGTGTTTGTAACCCCCCAGACACTCTCTTCATGGAGTGCAGAGGCTTATGTTGATTCCGGGACTTCTTTTACCTATCCCTTTCTGAAAGCAAACACATCCGGTATAACTGTGGGCCGGTTTTTTACCCTGCTCTATCCAACAAATGACAACAATACCATTCCTGCGTTATTAACACAACATTTTGACAGTCTGCATGTGTTGACAATAGAGGACTGTGTGATTGGCTATAGTACAGGCACAACCGCTAATACCTTCGGCAATATCTCCACAGATGCACGATTTTTTGCCTGTTGTACAAATGCTTCTCTGAAACGTTTCTTTATGAGCAGCGGAAAGAAATTTATCCACAAAACATTACCATACCTGCAATCAAATAATCGGATAGACGCGGTGTTCGAAAATAAAAATGATTACATACAATTGACCCTAAGTTGTGAATCTCCGGATTCAATCACTATTGGCAGCCTTCTTCCGGATACAACATATAAAGTTCTTCTTAACGATGAAGATTATGTCGTTGGAAAATCGAATGCCCAGGGAGAACTTGGTATTGCTGTAGGTGCGGGCAAAAATATGGTTCTTAAAATCGGTATAGGACTTATATCTGATGTTACCATTCAAAAGTTCAAACCATTGCATTTCAGTTTAATGCAGAACACACCAAATCCGTTTCGCCATGCAACACAAATCAGATATTCGCTTCCAATAAAAACCTCTGTGTCAATTACGATCTATTCGTTAAAAGGCAGGCTTATTCGTCAGTTGCAGAGAGGATTACAGTCACCCGGAGTATATACTGCGGTGTGGGATGGTAAAGATGATTCCGGTAAGCGTGCAGGGAGTGATATCTATCTTTGCAGGATGGCAACATCCAGATTTGTGCAAGTAAAAAAGATACTGTTGGCGAAATGAATGGCAGTTATTAAAATGCTGAACGAATCTTCCTTCCGTTGCATAAGAAGGAATTTTTATATAGAATGATTTGAGTAGTTTATACTGTAATTGAAAATTTATGAGAGGCATATTTACATCTAAAAATGTATAAAAATCCCCCTCCACATATTGCAGTACAATATTCCATTAACGATAAGAATCAAACCCGATAATTCTCAATTATCTTCGTATCTTACTCGGGTCATTCTTTTTCTTCCCTCCCCAGAAATTCTCAAACCAGATATCCGGCTTGTTCACCTTTTTCCGGCTGCTGCTGAAGGCGCTATTCATCCGCATACTTTGGTATTTCGGACGGCCATAATGCGAATTGTATAAAACAGCCAGGGAAATAAGGATAGCTATAACCAGGAGGGTTATAAAACCTTTGCGTGAGATTTTAGCTTTCATAGCAACCTCCTTTGTCAGATTTTTATTGCTATGAAAGGGGTTTTTGGGGCGCAATGCTTCAAAAGCCCCTCTGCTATTAATTATACGCCTAAAAGGCAGATTAATAAAGGAAAATCCCAGTTTTTCCTGTTTATTTTGAATGGTGTTGTGTAATTACTCAATATCTTGTGGGTATTCGAAAGTAATTGCTATTAGAAGGATGAGCGTATCTCGTCGTTCGCATCACGCTTCACGCGTTCACGCATATTTGATCCGGTTCTCCACAACTTTTTGAGTAATTACGGTGTTGTTATTTAACTTAGCTAATATCAGTGGGTTAGATATATGTGTAGCATTTTGCGGATACTACTGATTTTAAACTATGAAATTGCCATAAAAAGAGAGCGTATCCAGCGTTTAAAGGATATCAAAAGGTGGACTCGAATAAAATATTTTTAAAAGCTAAAGAAAATTCGATTTCATCCGATAATTATAGGGGATAGTTTTTTTTATTCTATTATCAAGGGAGGATTTTATGCCTTTAATTGAAGGTGCAGGCCAGGCTGAAGGTAAAGAGCAGGTTCGACAGATGGCTGAACAGCAGAATGTTAAAAGACGTGAAGCACGTGAAGAGAAGCAGAAAGAGATGCGGGTTGAGCAGCAGAAAGAGCATGCCGAGCCCAGAGAATCACAGAACCAGGTTGATCAAACGGCCTAATTCGATTTAAAAGACAAGTCATAAATATCAGATACCTTAAAAAGGCCTCTTCTGCATTTTTATGCAGGAGACAAGGCTTTTTTTAGGTATTTGTTTTTTTTGAGCTTTAATGGGGTGTCCCTCCTATTAGAGTTGTTGCATAATTGAAATTGGACATCTTAAACCTAAGTTACTATTTCTACCTTCACCCTGTAGAAAATTAACACATACCAATTTCCCTTTTCCTTATCAACTTGAGCTAAATGGTGCCTGGCCGAAAACGTCATTCCCGCATGCTTTTGGCGGGAATCCATGCCTTAAAACATTAAAAAAAGCTGGATTCCGGCCGAAAAGAATACCGTAATGACTGCAAATAGGTACTTTCCGGCCAGACACTAAATAGGTCATTTTAGTAATACCACGTCATGTCTTATTTGCGATAAGAGACAGAGAATGCCACTGTTTGGCCCTCTACCGGTAATAACCATTAGAATGCGTTTTCCAAAAAATATAATATTTATGCAAAATAATTAATCATTCGTCACCATTTTGTTATATATTAATAACATTATATATCACCTTCAGGGGGGAGAGGATATGTAGGTCAATACCTGAAAATACTATTACTGTAAGAAGCGTACTATGCCGAATATTTATAACTATTTGAATTATCGGGAGTATCTCGAAGACTTCTATAATGAAAGGAAGAAGGGGGATGGTACATTCTCATACCAGGTATTTGCAGATACGGCCGGTTTTAAATCAAAGAGCTTTATCAAACTGGTGATTGATGGCCGGAAAAACCTCTCAAAAGCATCAATACCCAAGATAAACCGTGTATTGAAACTGAAAGAAAAAGCGTTTTCCTATTTTTGTGATATTGTTGCATTTAATCATGCGAAGAAGCTGTCGGAGAGAAATAGGTATTTCCAGAGATTATCACGCTACAATCAGCGGAATAAAGCAAAAATGGTCCTTACACAGCAGTATGATTTTTATCAGAAATGGTACCATAACACCATTCGTGAACTGGTCGCACAGGTGGATTTTAAAGAAGATTATGCAAAACTGGGGAAAATGGTTAAACCACCGATTTCAGCACGAAAAGCAAGACATTCGGTAGAACTGCTTCTGAAACTAGGTTTAATAAAAAAAGTTGGCACAAAATATGTTCAGACTGATACAATTATTACAACGGGCAATGAAGTTCGATCCCTGGCAGTTCAGAACTTTCATGTGCAGAATATGATGCTTGCTGCTGAATCGATTGATACAGTGCCGCGGTCTCAGCGTGATATTTCCTGCCTTGTGGTGGGATTGTCGAACAAGGGAATGCAGGAATATAAACAGGAGATACAAAAGTTCAGAAAGAAGCTGCTGGAAATTGCAGAGAAGGAGAAGAAGGTTCAGCGGGTGTATCATGTAAATTTCCAGTTTTACCCTATGAGTGAGGTAATAGATGAAGCAGACAAATAAAATACCGGTATATCTTTGGCGGTATGTGCAGTATCTGATGATACTGCTGCTCTGTTTGCTTATGATCTATTCCTGTTCATCGAATGTGGCCGGAGGATCCGAGATTGGCAATCCTGTAATAGTCACCGGGATTATCAGTGACGGCACTGATCCGGCTGAGCAGACACAGGTATTACTGATACCGTCGGATTATAATCCTGTTGAAGATGATTCTGTTCCGGATTATGCCATAGATACCACTGATAAGAATGGTGTGTTTCGATTTACCGGTGTTGACAGCGGCATGTACACACTTTTTGCAACAGATTTACAAAATGGCACCCGCGTGATGGTTTTCAGTATCGCAATTGCGGCTGACTCAGTGACATTGGAACCGGCGGTACTTTCACCGACCGGTACGATTCAGGTGAATTTTTCAACGCAGCAGATTGATACGGTTTTAGGGTATGTCTTTATTAAGGGAACTCCGCTGATGAGTAAGATCGAGAATACTGATATACTGTTTATCGATTCCGTACCAGTGGGCACCATTCCCTCAGTAGAATATATCATTCAAGGAAATGTGCAGAGTGTCTCCGTTATTGAGAATAATATCCCTGTAGCGGAGTTAGATACGGTTATAATCATTTTTGAATATAATCTCCTCTTTGTCGTGACAGGTGATACCATCGATTTTGACACCGTTAGCCAGTTTGTAGACGGAGTGAATGATACGGTGAATTACTATGCCTTCATTCACCGTGAATATATCAAAGAAATAGATACCGATATAAACGTTATCACCCGCACAACAGACGGACTAATTTCTTCAGACACTGCCGGTATTGATATGGTTTTCATGGCCTACTCGGTTGCGCTCGATCCGGCGATGCAGGTACTGTTTCGTGATCTTGACAAACCGATTGTTGTATCCAATCCGGCGCTTTATCCCCAACTGGGTATGACCGGCCCAGAGGAGGGCACCGATTGGGGTATTGATATCGAATATCGGATTATAATAATGGACAGCCAGCACCCAATTGCCGGTGGCTTGAACGGAACCGTTTTCGGTACCAGTATAGCAAAAATGGGCTGGGGTATGCAGACTACTGACGGGGTACAGATTGGCGATGCACCGAGCCCGCCCTTTCACACCTTCGTGTTCTGTTATTCAACGGGAGATCAGATGGAAGGGGTGACAGCCCCGGCCAGGCGGGTCGGCTTTTTCGGGCAGGAAACCCTGCTCACTGATGATGGAATCACTCTGTTGAAAAATTGTATTCGCTGGGCGAGGGATGGTAAGTGAGTTTTTATGACCGAGATTATACAGAGGCAAATGACAAAACAGAACGAGGAAATTTTCAGGATTAAGGCTGTGTTTGACCGCCCGAACGCAAAAGGGTATTGGGAATTAATGGATGTACAGAAAGGAGCTGTTTGGTATTGGCAATGTTTATTATAGAGTGAAATGGGAGAAACAGGAAAACAATCGAAGTACAAAATAGAGAGAGTGGAAAGTGTGCCCCTCTTTGTGCGAGTCTATCCTATTCTCCCCCGGCCTCTCATGAGAGGGCGCATAACTTTCTATAAAGGGATTGTGGAGAACGGTGAATCGAATAACGGTTTCTGTATAAAAATAAAAGAAAAGGATAAAAACACCTATGACGGAATATGTATGCGTTCCTCTGAGTATAGTGGGGGGGAATACAGACCTAAACCGGCCATCACTTATGATGAGGCAACGGGTATTATCACAGATGGAAATGGTAATGCTCAGAGAGAACAGTTCCGGAGTGCGTCCGGTGGATGGTTTCTGTATTTACCATGTAGGGGAGCGCATACTATTATTATCGCTGAAGTATCAGGGAGAATAGCGGCAAGAGTGAAGATTGACAGTAACGGTAACGGATGTTTGATAACAAATCCATTAAGTACCGGAGCCTATATTCTCTGTATACAAAAAAGTAATGAAGTAGTTGCGAAAAAATAGGTGTTTGTAAAATAATGAGATTATTGAACTGTTGGTAGTAAACAAGGAATAAACAACACCGGAGTGGTTGTTTTATTATAGCGTGGGGACATAAAGGGTGGGGTTTTATAGATATTTCCTGTCCCACCATATCGCATTAGCATCTCTCTCTCCCTCAATGCGTCCCGGGGCAGGAAATATTCTTTTTACCGCCGTAATGAAAAAATGATTACATGCTGAAATAGTGCAGTATACATTTGGATGTTTCCTGCCTCGCCATATCGCATTAGCATCTCTCTCTCCCTCAATGCGTCCCGGGGCAGGAAATACTCCAATTTTTATATAATCACATATAACCGGTTAAAGGATTGGGAGATGAAACGAATAGGTATCCTGGGTTGTTTGTTCAGTTTACTGCTATTTGCCACGGCAATATATGCTCTCCAACAAAAAATACTCATGGAATACACCACGATGCGGGAATGACATGCCTGTCCCTGGGGGTCCCAGGAAGTGAAGAATTTTGTCAAGGTGTATCCGGACAAGGCGTATCCCATTGCCTGGCATACCCGTGCCTCACCGTTAAATGTTGACGATCTGGCGTTGGATGTAGCTGGATATTTCTGGAAGGCCATGGATGCTGCACCGAACTGGGCAATGTTTATTAACAGGGGAGAAGAAGGACAAATTAAGCATATCAAAAGTGGTGGTAGTAAAGCCAAATGGGAAAATGAAGCTCAATTTGACAAACCTGCTATAGCCGGGATATCCATAAAACATAGCTGGAACAAAAATAATCGTACTATAAAAGGAACTCTTTTTGTGGAATTTGCTTCCAAACCAAGTAGTGATGATTTAGGTGTGGGACTTTTTATACAGGAAGACAGTATAATAGGTGGCCCCAGATATGATCACTATACTGACTACAATTTTCCAGACTACCCGGAAATAGACAAGTGGGGCGAATATATGGATCAAGACGCGAACCATTTCGCAGCAGGGTACTGGATTCCGCAATATCCCCATAGATGGGCATTTCGGGAAGCTGTTTTTGAAGGAGAATATTTTGGCAAAACAGGAGATATTCCCAATAATCCTGACATCGGTACCGTGTATGAGATACCATTTACCCATACGTTACCAACAGAATATCATGGATTAGATGTAGTTGACAACAGGGTTTATCTATTAGTTTTTGTCAGTTATCACGAGGCAAAGGTCATTAATGTGGAACGGGTAAATTTGGTTGGTGATGCTACAGAAATAAAAGCAGTTAAAGGAAATAAAGTTAAAAGTTTAAAGCAAAAAACAGGTGTGTCAGTTGGAACAGATAATCTTCGGCTGAATATCAAAAGCGAAGGTAATTATTCCTTTGATCTGTATTCAGTCGATGGGTGTCAACTAATGAATGTCGGTGAGAAAATGTATACCAGAGGAGTGTATACAATACCACTCACTACGGGAACGGTTGCCGGTGGAGTGTACTTTGTAAAGGTGCATTGTGGGAGTGATGTTGGGGTTGTGAAGTGTGTGAGGGTTGAATGAAAAATTTAAATCCTATTGATTTAATGCTAAATCTGTCATTTCGAAGGAGTGCAACGACTGAGAAAGGGCAAGAGACATAATAAACTGTTGCTGAAAGCAACTTTATCCTTACCCTTTGGAACGAAGTGACAAATCTTAGCTTTAGCAATATAAATAAGATTTCTCGCTTCGCTCGAAATGACACATTGTTGCTTTTCAAATGCGAAGAAACATGGAACAAAAAATGGTACACGGAAAATTTTTAAACTATTGTATTTGCGTTGGACTGTTATGTGCCCTTGGCACGTCCGAAGAAATAATCCTCCAGAATACCCCTGGCGGCTATAACGGTTGTCAGGACACCTATGTCGAGAATCAGCAGACATGGATAAATTTTGGATCGGAAAATCATTTGAAACTCTATCTTGAGGGCTGCTGAAGTGCTCCTTCCGCCTGGATGGTGTTTCACTATGACCTCAGCGCAATTCCCGAACAGACAGAGATTTATAAAGCGACCTTATGCCTTTACTGTTACGAGGGCACGCAACAGCCGGGTAAACCTGAGGGAAAGGTGGTTGAAAAATCGTGGGATGAAGCAACGACCAGTTCTCCCTATTTAACAATGAATTCTCAGGCATTTTCTATTACTGAGGGATACGGAGCAAGTAATCAGTGGATGGAATTTGGTGTAACAAACATAATACAGGAGTTTATTAATAACCCCGGAAAAAATTACGGCTTTGCACTTTTTCATGATTACAAATCGGTGCCAGGTGTTGAAGAAGCGCATATTGATCCGCCGTTTATGTTTCATTCATCGCAGAGCAGTGAAGTGACTTTGCGGCCGAAGCTGGTTATCACCTATGGAAATACTGCGATAAATGAGACAATGCCGGACAAAAAGCAAATTAATGCAGTTCAAACAATAGATGAAATTCTTTTTCGGTTTAAGGAATGCACTATTCAGGTTTTTGATATTACCGGTAAACGGATTACATCATTTACAACAGCACAAACGAGGCAGATACCGGTGTTGCCTTCAGGTGTGTATGTGGTTTCAGTATCAACACCGGAAATAAAGAACACTATTAAAATATCCATTTCTAAATAATTTTTTATGGAGGGATCGGTTATGAAACGATGTCTGTTTTTACTTTTGTGTATGGTGTCTTTAACTGTCACTTCTTATGGACAAAGAATGGCATTAACCGGTACTGTTATTGACGCAAAAACCGGTGCAAAGGTGAAAGGAGCATCCGTATCTCTGACAAAGGATATACCGTTTTATACCAGCGGCAGCCCCTATTATGGTGAGTTGATCACGCTCAGTAATGAGGGTGGTCACTTTGCCTTCGGGACTTCAGTAGATATTAAGAATTCAGCACCTGGTGTTGTGAGTTCAAACCCTGTTATCCGAAAAAACGCGGTTCATTTCTCGATTAATGAAGCCGCTCAGGTTTACATTGCGCTCTATTCTGTTTCAGGAAGAAAAATGGGTGCCGTGCTTAACAGGAAAATGTATGAAGGTAAACACGTGATTGCTATCTTTGACAGGTTGCCCGCTGACCAGGTCACGATATTGCGTGTGTCAATTGACGAGCAGATTTATGTTTATAAGCATATACCGTTATTACAGAATACAACACCTGTTCATAAAATCGAAAAACTTTCCCAATCGACATCCGGCTCAGGTACCAGGGCAACTGTCGATACCCTGTTTATCATCGCGAACGGTTACTGGAGCAAACGGGTGTTTATAGAATCGTATGAGGGTGAACTGGGGAAAATCGAGATTGATCCTATAGAGCTGGAGTGCACCGGGTGTGGTAAGGAACCGCCACATGTAGGATCATATAAGGATTATACTATTACTGTAAATGGTGAGGAACGAATCTACGGCAGCTATGTTCCCAGCGGGTATGACAAAGATAAAAAGGTTGCACTTTTTATCGGACTCCACGGCATGGGTGCGTTGTCTCAGGAGGATTGGGAATCAATCTGGCATGAGAGTCTTGAACCGACCTTTGGTAATAACGCAGTGTTCCTGTATCCTCAGGCGCGTCGCGGCGGCGGCATTTATGATCTTGTCTGGCAGGTGCATGCTCATCGGGGCAACTATGAATTCATTGACGAAGTGGTAAAGAAGGCTCTTGAGGGTTTTTGCATTGAGGAAACCGATATCTATCTGATCGGTTTCAGCTTTGGCGCAAAGATGGCGCATGGGGTACGCTGTTTACGTGGCGGGAGTCTGTTCAAAGCTGTTATTCCGGCTTCGGATGTTAATGGACAGTCATTCAATTGCCCGCACCATTTTGACTGTACTTTGTGCGACTGCGAAACCGCACGGGTGCCGGTGTTTATTTCCGCGGCAAAACAGAATGTCGGCGGCGGTACGGAGTACGCCCATGCCTTTTACCATTTAGACACCCTGCTGAATTACTATGATTGTCCGGATGAGTATCAGACAATAAACAAGGAGTCGTGGGGCGGCAATGATTTTGAGTACCGACTGTATAATAAAGGCAATTGCGCTGATTATCCTATTATGGTGAGTATCAATGATGCCGACCACTGGTTTGAGCCGCCTCAGGGAATCGCGCTGAAAGAGTATGTGGTTTTGATGATTTCAAAGGGGATTTTGCCGGGGGTAGAATAATAGTAACAATTGTCAATGTTTGCACTAAACCTCACCATGTACAGAATGCTGAGATTTTTAATCGTCCTCGTCCCTCCTCCTCGTCCTCGGTCAAAACAGATTCTAATTACATTTTGCATTCATGCTTGAAAAAAATCGAGCACGAGCACGAGGACGAAATCCTATTTTACTACCGTTACCCGTATCCCCTCTGAATGCGAAGTAAACTCCGGCGCATACATGCACTGAATAGTGGTAATGCCATTCGAGAAATCACCCTTATGGCTTACCCGCAACGGATACTCGAATACATAGGTGCCTTTAGGCATGAAAGCTATAAAGAAATTGGTCGAGGCATCTTTTGTGCTTTCGTAGTACCCGAGTCCATCCTGGTATTTATATTGCGAAATTACATTGATCGGCTCAAATCCGGCAGCGCGCATATCTTTCATATGCATGTATTCCATATCACGATCGACACGCAGCTCAATTCTGACAATGATCTTATCACCAATTTTCAGATTCTTCGGTTTGACCGGCTCAATGACCGGGCCTGATGGCGTATTTCTTTCAATAAAAAGTTTCTTTTTCAGTTTCAACGGAGTGTCATGTGTTGTTATCTTGTCAAGCTGCTCAAAGTATTGCCAGTACAGCGCACCCCATGATACGCCGTCATCACCTTTCTTAACCGTGACCTTACCCATGTTCGGCTTGATGTCACTGCCAGACCAGGAGGTTTTGAAATAACCGGTACCGGCTTCAACTTTTACCTCAGGCAGTTTCTTCGGGTCAACTTTTTGTGTACCAACGGTTATTTCGATCTGCGGCTCACGAGCCAGCCAGTCTGTTCCCCGTAGAAGCAGCGCATAGCATGCCTCTGTGGTCGCTTTGGTCGTTCTCCAGTCATTGGTCTGTTTGTGTTTCAACAGCCAGACTTTCAGGGCTTCAACACTCTTCTTATCATTGGCAACCTCATCAAAGGCTTCAATCAGCAAGGCAATTGTTTCGATTGGCGCCTGATACCAGTAGTACCCGCTCCGTATATCGTTCCAGTACATACCCATCTCTTCGGAGAAGATCGCATTTTCTTTGAGTGATTTAATGATACCAGGCGGGGTCTGCTTGTCCTGCATTCTGTGCAGCGCCAGAGCGATCATACCCTGCAGGTACCGGTTATTCTTAAGCCAGTATTTCTGCGCCTGGCCTTTATAGTATACGAATGCTTTTTTGTTTCTGCTTGCATGTTTAATATCCTTCAGGAAATAGCTGCGGGCATACAGGTACTGAATCTGGGTCCTGCCGAGATGATTTGAATCCAGGTCATTCGGATGGTGTTTCAGCAGCCGTTCATAATCTTCCCTGATGCGGTCGTCGCAATACAGAACAGCCCGTTTTACCATTTTCCAGGTACGTGAATCCTCCCGAATATTTTTAATACCGAGATTATCCAGATGGCCCATACCGGTAACGATGTGCTGGGTGATATAGCGGCTGTCAGGCATACCGGGAAACCACGGCCACCCGCCGTTTGACACCTGCATCTTCTGCAGCTTATTCAGAGTCGAGCGTAGCTCGTTTGCCATGCGGTTCAGATCAAAGAGGAGTCCCACATTCCGTTTACGCTGTGACTCGTTCTTTGCCTGCAGGACCCATGGGGTCTCCTGGAGGAGCAGCCCTTTCAGTTCCTGGTTCTTCTCAAGGTTAGACAAAAGAGCGTCCGGAGTGATATTCTTCCAGCTGTCAAATACCTGTTTGATCCGGGGGCTTGAATTGGCAATATGTGACGCGATACTGTTGGCATAGAACCTGCTGAATATCTGCTCGGTGCAATCATAAGGATATTCCATAAGGTAGGGAAGCGCCTGAACAGCGTACCACGCAGGATTAGCAGTATACTCAAGGGTTAGTTTGTGGTTTTTCAGTGTTTTTGATTTGCCTGAATTAACCAGCTTCTTGAGCGTGTACTTTTTTGTCTGCTTTCCTCGGATTGGCAGCGGCAGAGATTCTGTAACCAGCATTCTATTTGTCAATACCGGAATCACCATCTCTTCACCGTCACTGAACTTTCCCGCCTTAGCCACTATTTTATAGGTAACAGCCTGTAATCCCTCCGGTATAGCCAGGTCCCAGGAGACTGCCGCGCTTTGCCCTTTCTTTGCGGTAAATGAGCGTTTCGGAGTACCGTTCTTCATTTTGGCATCGACCGGTTTCATCGTGAGCGCATCAAAGAGCATGAGCTTTGCAGATCCGGAGAGATTCTTGTCAGAAATATTAGAGATCTTCGCACTGAACGTAATCTTGTCGTTTTCCCGGAAGAAGCGCGGCGGATTGGGCATGACCATGAGCTCTTTCTGGGTGATCACCTCTTTTTGTATCTGGCCGATTTTCAGGTCTTTGGTATGGGCCAGCCCCATGAATTTCCACTTTGTTAATGCTTCCGGTATGGTATAGGAGATGATTATATCGCCCTCTTTGTTTGTTTCAAGGTGCGGAAAGAAAAAGGCTGTTTCATTAAAATTAGTCCGGGCTTTAACCGCACTTAAATCCAGACGTTCTTTTTCTGATTGATCAATAATAGCCGCTTTACTGGTCTCTGCATCTTTCTTGTCTCTTTCTTCCTTGCTGTCAAATAACAGTTTTTCTGCAGGAGCAGCTGCAGGTTTACCCAAAATCTTAGCTTTCTTTCGCATAACAGGAGCTTCCATTCCCGCCATATCGGAAACCGATTCCATCATCATCATATTCCCCTTCATCAGATGCCCCCCATTGCCGAAACCGACTCCTCCGACACCGGGTTGATAGTGATGATAGTCGAAACCATAGAAGTTCAGTTTGTCATAGGTGCGGTTGGGTTTGGCATAGTAGTCGTTCCAGTCCCGTTGAATCATATGGGAATTTTTATTTATAAAAGCATGATTGACCTGCCAGGAGAACCTGGAGTAATAGGAAGTATAGATATTCAGGAACCAGTTGTGCGGGGTGAATGCATCAAGAGAAGCATCATACATACCGGCGAGCAGCTCTGCAGCAACCTTCTCACCCTTCTTACCTTTTATTTTCAGTTTCCACTCCTCCTTCTGGCCGGGGAGAAGCTTGTTTCTGAAGGTCATGAACTCTAAATCGAGCTGTTTGTTGGTGAAGGGTACGGTAATGACTGCATCATGCTTGTAACTTCTGTTTTCTTTAATAAAAGTAACATGCACAACAATGTTCCCCCGGTAGGCCTCTTTGATTGGTATTTCGCGTTTTACCTGTGCGTTACTGATTTTTATCCACTCTTTGTGAATGATTTTTTCCTTATGCTCGATCTCATATAATAGTGATACCTTTTTTGCCTTTGACCCTATCAGTATGGGCACCGACTCTCCCGGCTCAGCCTGGTTTTTCAGCAGGGTAAACCAGTCAAAGGAGTGCTGAGGTACGGTTTTTCCCTTTGTCGAGTAAACGGTGAAATACTTGATATCCTTGACCGGTGTACCGTAGCGATCCTTGGAATGCGTTTCAAGCACATACTGGCCGGGCTGCCAGTTTTTCCTGGAGGTAAACTGAAACAGGGAATCCTTTTTCGTATCGAATGAGAGCGAAAACACCTCTTTTTCCTTTTCCCAGGTTGTCATGTTGTTTTCATCAGCATAGGGATCGAACGGGAATGCTTTGATATAATCCTCTTTTGAAAGATGATGCCGGTCAGGCTGCTCCCATTTTCGCTCCCTGAGCAGTCTGTCAGGAGTGGCAAGCTTATGTACTGCTATTGTTCCCTTTGCATATTGGTATTTTCCGGCAAGGTTTGTGGTGTTGATAAGAAGCGTGTCTTTTGAGGCTTTATCAATCTGTGCAGGTACTGCGACTGAGATATTCAGGGAGGTATAGCCGACTACTACCGTGTGCTGTGCTGAATGGGTCTCGCCGTTTATATCAGTAACATCAACATACACGGTATAGTGAAATTTGGGATCTGACTCCTTTGAAATGGTCCTGTCCGGTATAGCCTTGAATTGAAATGTGAACGCACCCTTTTCATTTGTCTTACCTGTGCCGTTGGTGATCTCGATTTCCGGGGCAGGGGGCAGGTACCATCTGCAAAAGTACCACCAGTGCGGGAAAACAGTATTTCTCACAACACGGTATTTCAACGAAGCATTGTCAACATTCGAGCCGGCATAGGCCCTGGCTGTTCCTTTTACTGTTATCCGGTCATTCAACCGAAATTCACCTTCAACCGAATCAATTTTTACTTCGAATTTAGGCCTCTTGTATTCTTCAACGAGGAACGAGTGGTACCCGTGACCGTTATTCAGAGTCATTCTGCCGTTCACCACACCGGTGGGTGCAGTAAAGGCACCGCTGAACGTGCCATAATCGTTAGAGGTCAGCGTTACATCTTCGACCTTTTGATGATTGTAATCATAGAAGGTGACAGTCGTTTTATAACTCGGTTTAATACTAGTCTTATCACCTTCCTGCTCGAGCATGATACCCTTAAAATAGATTGTCTGGCCGGGGCGGTAAATTGCCCGGTCTGTAAAGAAATAGGTCTTCAGCCGTTTTTTCTCCCTGCGGGGATAAAAGCGTGAATTATAAAAACGCTCCGTATGTAACTTGTCACTGCCGCGGGTAAATTCAATAAAATAGCTCTGATTCCTTTTCGCCGCAGGCAGGAGAAAATGACCGTTGCTGTCAGTAATAAACTTTTTACCTTTTTTAAATTCATGTTCGCGGGTTTTGTAAATGTACTTTTCGTAGTACATTTGTGCGGAGACGTTTTTCAGGGGAGATCCGCTTGTCCTGTTCAGCACAAAGTATTCAGTTTCTGATTTAAGGTTGGTCCGATGGATATAGCTTATCTGTGACACCCAGCAGGGTGAATAGACAATAGCGTGCTTTTTATATGAAAAATCACTGTCAGTTCCGATAAGGATGATATAAAATCCGTAGGGAAGAGCCGGCATTTTCAGTTCCAGTCTGTGCTGCTGGAAATCGCCATCATTTTCAGCAGATTCATGCCACTCTTTAACTTTTTCTTTACCAAGTATTTTTCCGATATGTTTTTCGTTATTATACTTTCGCTTCATCTTGTAATACCACTTCGGGTCTGCTTTCACAATACGGATATAGATATCAGAAATATTTTTATAGGTAAGCAGTGTCCTGAACGGCTTATTCGGGACATTGCCGTTTTCAACGGTAAACTGTAACTGTTTATTCTCAATCAGTGATTTCAAATATTTGCAGCACCCGATGCCAAAGTTTGACTCTTCGGTTTGTGAAATAACCTTGGTACATAAGTCATATGCTTTTTTAAGCATCCATTTATTGGTATCCGAAACCAGCGGTTTATAGGTGTTGCCTTTTTCATAATAGACCCAGGCTATTTCATAGGCGATCTCAGAATAGGAAGGATATTTTTTGTACTTTTTTTCAAGAGCCTTCAGAGCGGCAAGGTACAACTCATCTTTTTCTTCAACTACCGCCTGAGCTTTTACGAATTTCAGACGTTTCAGGTCAGCATCGATGAGTGCGGCTGGATCAGCGTCATCCTTATGAAACGCGAGTAAATCCTGGAGTATATGCAGCGCCTGAATCTGCAAAGAAAAGGAGTCCTTTGAGCTGACAGCTATTTTAATGAAGGTATTGGATGGGGAGAAATATTGCTTGTCATCAATTTCGAATTTGTATGCCGGACGGATAAGGTCAACCTCTTCATTTATAAAGAAATCCACTGCGCGGTGCGCGAGGAAATCATATAATGTCGGACGGAATTTCCTCAGGCTTTTATCATTTGTTATGATTATTTCATCATAAATATCCACGGTTGTTCTCTTCAGCTTGTTTTCATCCTTGAGCGACTGCTGAAAGTGGTATATGGTATTCTCAGCGATGCGTTTTAAATCCCAGGTACGTATATCGTCAGGCTTGAACGAAACAGTCTGGGTGCGCTCATTAAATCGCCACCGGTTAGTGGAATAGTATTGCCAGTAAATACCGGCGAGTACTGAATGAAGCACCGGTTGTATTGGATATTCCGTAGTTTTTATCTCCTCCGATAGTTTATAAATTGACTGGATATAATTCTCTTCTTCGATGTATGATTCGAACTTTAATTTATGGAGCACTGCTTTAATCAGTTGCGGGGCGTTTTTCTCTTTTTGGGCTTTTTCATAGATACCGTTGGCAATCTCAAGAACCGATCTGGTCAACCCTTTCTGTGAAAGTGAATCAACACTTTTCCAGAGGACAGTGTAGCCGGTACTGTCATAGTCAAAGATCAGGGGTGCGCTGTTTTTCTTCCGTTGTTTTTCAGAACAGATAATAGCAGTAGCGGTTACTGCTATTATTATAAATGCCAGTGAGAATACTTTAATTTTTTTCATGGGGCAATCCTTTTTGGGGTTAGTAATCCGTATAGAAGTATACGATTAAAATTATGTCATTGTTACAGGTTAATCCATTGTGAATTTGATTTATTGATATTAGACAGGAGAGGTGGGGAATAGTTCCAAAAATATTTTAATTGGGATCGATAGTTAATTAATAGATAGTATCTACGTTGGTGAATAGGCACCATCCCAGAGTCGTGTAAGGAATTCGTGCCAGGGAAGGATCTCTATATCCGCCAACAGGCGGGGAGCAGGATCCATAGAGACAACTATTTTTTTCCGCAGAGGGATCTCTTCTGTCAGCATCTTCAGGCTTTTACAGTGCTTGTTAACAACAAGCTCTGAGGATTTAACCTCAATAGCGATTTCGTCACCGATAATAAAGTCAACCTCATGGCCGTTATAGTCACGCCAGAAAGTCAGCGGCCTGGTATCCCGGGTATATTCGAGCCACGCTCGTAATTCTGTAAATATCAAATGCTCAAAGCATTTGCCGAAAAGCTCTGTTTTAGGTCTGATACCGGTTCTTCCTGCAAGGTGGTTACTTACACCTATATCAAAAAAGTAGAACTTTGCAGCGCTTACCGCTTTACGATGGGTTGTGCGACCAAAGGGTGGCAATAAGGTGCCGATTAATGTGTCCTCGAGGATTGTAAAATAATTTCGAATAGTTCTTGCAGGGATTGTGGTATCACGGGAGACTGATTCAAAGTTGAGAAGCTCTGCATTGACTAGAGACGCAACCTGAAGAAACCGCGCAAAATTATCGATACGTCGTACTGCTCCCTCAGCCTGTATTTCCTCTTTAAGATAGGTTCCACAATATGCCAGTAAATCTTCTTCAGGTGAATCAGATTGGTAAATAAAAGGTAATGTACCATAGTTGAGAGCCCGTAATAGATTAAAGTCCGGAACCTCCGGAAAAACAAGGGGGAACAGGTAGCGTGTCCAGGCACGGCCTCCGAGCAGGTTTGCTCCGCCGCGTTTAAGCTTGCGGGCGCTTGAACCGGTGAGAATAAAACGAAATCCGTGTTCTTCGATAAGATAATGCACTTCGTCAAGCAATACCGGTAGTTTCTGGATTTCATCAATAATAATGGGAGTGTTATCCTGAAAGTTTTGTGCGAGTAATTCTTCCCTGATAACCGAAGGTCTGTGACTAATTCGGAAAAAATGTTCCGCAAGAAGCAGATTATAAAAGGGAGAATCCGGAAAAGTCTGTTTCAGTAAAAAAGTTTTACCGGTTTGGCGAGGTCCAAAAAGAAATAACGACCTTTTTTGTGAAGGTTCCAGAAGATTTATAAACCGGTTGAATTTTTCCATACATTACTAATATACCACATTTTGTTAAAATCGGCAACACATCCGCCGATTTTCTATAAAAATCAGTGACGTCTCCCCTGATTTTACAAAAAATAGTGATATTACCACGAAATTTAAATAAAATCGATTTAATTGTATAATATTTATCTGTTGTACTCTATCTTGGGATATATTGGTAACTTAGGTGAAAATTCTACCCTAACAGTTTTTCCCTGGTTTTTTCTATATCATTTATCGATAGTTCTCTGTTTTCTGCCAGAAAACAGTTATTATCCTTTTGTTAAATATAGGCAGCAATTTTACCATTTTTTATAATATTTTAATAAGTGAAATGTTTCCCATCATTTATTATATCGGAGAGGAATGTGTTATGAGGGTTAAAAAAATCATTTCAACGTTGTTCATACTATTTGTCACATTCTCAATATACGGCGATACCACATTGATAACTATTTCTCCCTACTCAAATGGCGAAATTATAATTTCATATGACCTTAGCCAAAAAAATAATGATATCAACAGATGGTATAGAGACACAATAACTTTTTCATCAGGAATAAAAATTGCCTTTATGGAATTAAACCAGATGATAACTCGAAATTATGCTGCAATTGGCGGCATGGTATTGATAGATACAATATCCTCTATTCATTATAAGTTCAGTGATACATTAGAAAAAATATATGAACATTGGCACCCTTCTGATCTTATGCAGGGGATGTTTACGAACACAGTAAATAATCCTGATACAAATTGGAATGAAGCAATGCGATATCCTGATTCTCTTGCTCCCTGTGATACTTTTGTGTCGAGACACCCTGACAACCTTGACTCCATTGTATTTATAAGGACACGATGTATTTATAAGGTCAGATTTTCTCTTGGCACCTATCTATGGTCTACAAATAGTAAAAAAAATTATAACGGCATTTGCTATGTTAAAGATTGTAATAATAATCATATTAAAATTCAAATAGCTGAGTTTAAAACAGTCGAAAAACAACAAGGTCCGACAAGTTCAGGAATATTCCCAGATACTATTACATTATTCTGGGCAGCAGATTCATGTGGAAACGGTATATTCAAGCATGATCCAACATCGAAAATACCGGCAAAACAAACGGAGGCTCAGGCAAATAAAGTTTTTCTCTCAAATAATAACGGCATTCCTTATCTATACTTATTAAACAGGTTAGATGCGGATAAAGAGGTTTGGATTGATATTTATAATATGAAGGGTAGAAAAGTTTTACAAAAACATATTACATACCTTAAACCAATAAGTTTATCTCAGCTTCATTCAGGCATTTATCTGGCCCATATCAGTACAGGCAGGGAAAAATATATTCGTAATTTTATACTAACTGAGTAATATCACTTTGCCCTTATAAATATAACCCCACCATGATATACGTGGAAGTAGAAAATCATTAAAAAGTAGAAAAGTAATTCTATAACACCTTGAAAAACCTCAATAAAAGCAATTTGTACATAAATGTGTGGAACTAAATATCCACACTTTTTCAAGAAAAAACTGAAAATCGGCCTTCCCTGGAATATATTAATCATATCTACTATTGATGTAAGCGTGGGGACGTTTCTTCAATTATATACTATTTTTCCCTATATTGTTTCATTTTATAAGGTGTTGCGGAGATTATGGGCACGGTTTTCGAATATTTTGAATACCGGGACTTTCTCAAAGACTTCTATGAAGATCAGAAGAGGAATTATTCCTATTTTTCGTATCGCTATTTCGGAAAACGAATAGGGGTTGATGCGAGTTTCCTGGTAAAAGTACTGCAGAAACAGATGCACCTCTCCTCCAGAACAGTTCCCAGGCTTATCAAATTCCTTAAACTAAATGAAAAAGAGACGGAATATTTCGAGCTGCTTGTTTCATTCAATAAATCAAAAAAAAACAGTGATATAAAGCTCTATTTCGAAAAACTGCTGTCATATCGATTACCCTATGTTAAAACCGTTGTTGCAGATGAGTATGAATTTTTCAGTAACTGGTACAACATCGCGGTATATGAGCTGTTAACGTTTTACCCATTTAAGGGGAGTGTGCGTGAACTGGCTCAGAAACTGAATCCACCCATATCGGTCCAGGAGGCGAAGAAAGCACTTGCCTTGCTCCAGCGATTAGGATTCGTCAAAAAACAGAAAGACGGTGTCTACCGGGTTACCGGCAAACTCCTTACAACGGGTGAGAAATGGCAGTCCATTGCAATAAATAATTTCCAGAAGAAGATGATTGCTCTCAGTGGAGAGGCAATTGACCGGTTTCCTAAAAAGGACCGCGATATCTCCACGGTGACCGTGAGCCTTTCACAGGATCAACTGGAATGCATGAAAGAGAAGATTCGGGTGATGCGCCAGGAATTGATGGAAATGGCTGAGCGTGAAGAGCATGCTGAAGGGGTGTACCAGGTGAATATGCAGGTGTTCCCATTAACCACAGTTGAGAGAAAGGGAAGAAAATGAGACAGATTATGTACCTTCTGACTTCCCTTTGTATTCTGATGCTGTGCTATTCATGCAGTAACCAGGTAGCGGGGGTTGAGACAACCAACGGTATTGTTACTGCGGTGGTATATACCAATGACGGCGCTGCTGCCTCACAGGCGACTGTCAAACTTGTACCGGTAGAGTATAATCCGGTGAAAGATGATGCGCTGCCTGATTATCTAAGCGGAACAACCGATGGAAATGGAAAGCATGTTTTTACCGTTCCTGAATCCGGCAGCTATAATCTCCTGGCGTCCTATAACAAGACTCGATTATACCGGGCCGGTATTTTGATAGAAGAGGATAACATCACCATAGTTGATACGCTGCGGGAAACCGGTGCGGCAAAAATAGAACTGGCAGATTCGGTTGATACATTGACAAGCTATCTCTATATTCCCGGAACGGATCTGTACCATAAGTTTATTAAGGATAATAATTACTATATCAACAAAACAATTCAGGTCGTTTTTGGCTCAATTCCTGCGGCAACGATACCGGGTATCTATTTCGGCAAGGCAGACACCCTGTTCAATCCGGTACCACTTACCGACGTTCTGACTATCACTCCCAACGATACCATTGATATCACCATCACCCAGGTGGTATGGTCAACCTATACTACTGCGAATTCCGATCTGCCGGATGATGTGGTGTGTGCACTCATGGTTGATAATACGGGTGTGCTATGGGCAGGCATGGAAATGGGCGGCCTTGCCGCTTATGATGGCAGCAGTTGGAAGGTGTGGGACATGCAGAACACCTCCCTGCCGAGCAATATAGTCCGCGCAGTTGCCCAGGGCCTGGATGGTACGATTTGGGTGGCGACCGCCGGCGGTATGGTGAGTATTCTGAATGATGTCATGCAGGTATATACCATGGCTAACACCGGCCTCTCGTATCATTCAGTCACGGCAGTTGCTATTGACAGTGCAGGACACGTATGGTTTGGTGCCACGGAAGGGTGTATTGAGTTTGATGGCACAAAGTGGATAGAGCATACTGCCAGTATCAATTATATACTTATGGTATTTGTAAATGCGCTTGCGGTTGACCGGGAGGGGGTGCTGTTAGTGGGTACGAAAAACGGGCTCTTTACCAATGATAAAACGAAGTGGGGTCTTGTTTCAAGTTCAACCTATCCCGAGGCTGTCCATGATATAGCTGTTGATGCTGATAACCGCTGGTGGATGGCTACGGATAACGGGCTGGTGCACTATCATGACACCTGGACTCTGATAGATAATGCTATCCTTGGCAGCATGAATCCAAATTTGAAAAGCGTGGCTGTCGACTGGAATAACGATGTCTGGGCAGGCTCCTATTTTGACGGCAACATTATTAAATTCAGCAGTCCTACGGTCCTGTATAACCATTTAAACACCAATGTACTGAATGGGATTGCTACCATTAATGATATCAGCATTGGCAGTGATAAAACAATGTACTTTGCGACGAAATATAATGGTATTGTTACGGTTCATTTTTCTAAGTAGTACTTGTCTGAAATGTCATTCCCGCATGTTTTGGGCGGGAATCTATGTCTTGAACTACTTAAAAAAGCTGGATTTGCTCCCGGGCAACAATGCAGTCATAATCGCAGCTGCTGCGCGGTCCGGCCTAAAAGCGTACCGGAAAGCACAGGAGACATAATAGTTTCAGCCGATTGGCTGGTATTCCTTATGCTTCAGAACGATAGTGACAATGACAGTCTCGGATAGATACTAAATAGTAAAGTAGATAACAAACATCGAGAGGAGTGGATGGTATATAAATAAACACAGTTCCTAAAATGCAGAAATATTTCTCATGGTCAAGGGAGGGGCATTCCAATTGTCTCTGACGTGTGATTAAAAACACAGCCTGCCTTTAGGGACAATACACGTTTCTGATATATAACTTTTATCTGTTAACTTTAACGCACTGTAGGGGGTTCTATGATGCGCCAAAGAATTTTTTTACCCAAATGGTGGGGCGAAAATTTATACATACTTACGCTGGTACTTCTTTTTTGTGTTACTACGCTCACTGCTGAGCGGGTCGGCAAAATTCTCTATAAAGGCTATACCGAGGATTTTAATGATACGACTATGGAGGTACCCAGAGACATTGTAGCTATGACTGAATATATTTATGTCAGTCATCCGGAAAGCCTGTCTATTCTGGTAGACACACCTTCCATATTTTTTATAATCGATCATTCCGGCAGTATGTATAATTACGATTATGACAGCGCAACCAGTACGCTTTATCCACCGCAGGACCCGCTGGGCAACCGTTTTAAAGTAACCCATGACCTTATCGATACCCTTTCCAATAAGCGTAAATTTCCCGGTATTGAAGTTGGTGTGGCAGTCTTCGGAAGCTGCCTCTATTATGATACCTCCGATGCAATTTTTCAGACAGTTTCGGGTGAACCAAACACCATGTTCTTTGATAAAGGTGGTTTTATTCCTCTGCTGAAGCTTGACCAGATGTATAACGGAAAGCTCGGTGCGGATATTATCAAAGAGAAACTTCAAACCAAAACAAATAATAAGACCGTGTATGTTGACTGGGCCGGACCTGATACAATCATTAAATATGAATGGGTTGACCTTACCGCACCGGATGAATTTTTCTTCAGCCCGGGGACGGATATAAATATCGGATTTATCGCTGCGAAGAAGGCAATGCGTGCATCAACGTACAAAAAAGAAAATCATTACTGCTTATTTTTCTCTGATGGTGCGGCAACTGACGGCAGTCCGATGAATCTCTATGTTCAGGGAACTGATGTCCCGACAACTTTTACCATCTTTTTTACTCAGGATGGACAGGCGCCGCAGAGTCTTCAAGAGATGAACGAAAATATTAAACAGAATGGCTATTCCTCATCAAATCCTATAAGTACGCTCTGGCCATTTGAAAACACGAACTATGATTCTCTTATGCAGTTTTTAATGGACAATGTGATATCAATCTTTGAACAGAATGTGCAGGTTATACCGCAGGAGATTGTTATCAACGGTGTTAATGGTAATGCCACCTGGGATGGGGAAAAATTTGTTCTGCCGAATATTGTACCCCTCACAGGCCGCACCACAGATTTTGTATATGATATCACCTTTATTGTCAGTTATGATTCCATAACTATTAATGGCGATACTATTCCTGTTGAAATCGAATCTACGGTGCCGATAGATTTCTCGGTTTATATAAATGATAATATGATAAATCCACCGGATTCATTTGAAGTCAAGTACTGGGACCGCACTCTCGGTTTGTATCACAACAATGATAAGATAACCAGTATTAATGACAAATCAATGGATGAACTGGAACTGCGTTTTGCTTTTAACCCGGGTGATGCTGAATACTCCTACACTGAAATCGTGGTTGAAGTAACCAATAAACTTGGCAGTCAAAATGACAAGGAGATATTGACACTTACAAAACAGGGATCAGATAACCTCTTTACCGGAAAATTCAAACTGGAAATTGATCAGGGTAACGTAACAGAAAATGACGGTGTTCTTCAGCATGCCGGATTTGATACCCTTGTAGCAGTGTTTCGTAACAGTGAAAAACCAAAACTCCCTCTTGATACGCTGATGATAGTAATACCGATTAACCTGGTTACTGAGTTAACGATAAACAAAGGAATTTATTTCGACAATAATGCCGACGGATTTGTCGACAGTTTGTTTGTCGGTATAGCGGGTGGTAGCGCCGGGCCTAACCTTGATGCAATTATGGAAAAAATCGAGTTGCCTGATTTCAGGGATTTTACTGTTGATGAATCTGTTTCAGTAAACGGCGGTA
>CBDVBE010000025.1:0-28439 GCA_965372145.1 uncultured bacterium
AATTATGTCTTAATTAAAGTCAAATACTTTTTAAATGGCCGAAGGTCATGTATTAACAATTATGCCTATCTTACCATATAGAGCAGATGAAAACAGAGATAAAAAAAGTATCGAAAACGGAATTAATAGTTTCCTATCCATTATTTACCTCCCTTCGAAACAAGAGAATTTTCTACATCCAGGGCAAGATCTATATACATCAGCTTTCTCGAATACATAAGAGGATCATGATTTTTCGCTTTGGCAAACCTTACCAGACCTTCCATTTTTGTTTTATATTTTTTAACATCATCTACCAGAGAAATATCATGTAACTCCTTCATTGCTAAAAGAATGTATTCACCCATTACAGATCCATTATCTTCTGCAAGTAAATCAGATAAGAATGATGCAACACCATTTCCTCCTGATTTTCCGAGTGCGGGAACGATTGAAAATTTTACTCTGTCTGCATAGGCGCTTTGAAACATTTTATCAGCGTTGTTATACAGGTTAATCAACCTTTCACTTAAATCATGTAATTCAAATTTTCCAACCTGATCTACAGCAGTTGCAACAACGACAGGGCTCTTATCGTTAAGTGCACTTAAAAGAATATCTTTTACCACCTTCGGCGTGTCCATGCCTCGCCGGGTTACAACTTCATCAAGTGCATTAAGTGCCTGCCGCCGCGTTACTGAGTTATCAGACGCCTTGTAGACACGAATACATGAAGCGGCATCAGCCATTTCCTGACTCGCACCAACAGCATTTACTGCAATACAGAACAGTAAAATTGCCGACAACAAATTGAAGGAAATTATCCTTTTACTACTATGAAAGGATGACATCTTCCCCCTCCTTAGTTTGTTTAAAAGTTAAAAACGTTTTATACAGGTAATCTTTCCTGGTCATGTAATTATTTACTTTGTGTTAACAGTTGACTAACGAACGTCATTCCCGCACGTTTTTAGCGGGAATCCATCCCCAAAAACAGTTAAAAAGCTGGATTCCGGCCTAAAGCATGCCGGAATGACATTCAAAACAGGCTATATTTAACAGAAACTATCTAACTACAAGGCGTATTGTTTTAGTAAAACCTTCAGCTTCCATTCTACAGAGATAGAAACCGGCAGCAACCTCTTGAATACCTGAACTTGACTGATTTAAACGAATTGTGTGATAGCCACTCCTGGCTCGTCCATTAACCAAAGTCCGGATCACCTTCCCTTGAGCATTGTACAGCTTTATGCTCAGTCTCTTATTATTCATTATCTCAGGTATCTGATAGGAAATTCGATTTCCCAACCAGGCTATGTTGGCCTTTGAAATACTTTTTATTGTATTGGAAATCGAAGTTTCTCCAACGGTTAATTTGCATATTACCAGTAAAGGAGAATCAGTATCAGGATCGTCATGGGTTACTTCCAACGTATCAAAGTAATCCCCGTTCTCAAGCCCTTCCGAATTAAAGGTAAGCTTTATATCAATATCAGATACGGCACCCACTGTGCCCTCCTTAGGAGAGAAAGCAAGACGATACTGTCCGACACCGTCCATGGTCTGGCCGGCATTAATTTCATTAATGCTCTCTTCACCGTCAGCAAAGGACCAATCCGCACCGCTGTTTCCGTCTTCATTTTTATTTCGGTAGAGACGTTCCGTACCGGTTTGAAGTCCATCACCATCCCACTCTCCCGGAGGCGGTGTGTCAGTGCTGCCTTTTGTCTTCACATAATCCACACACTTTCCATCAGGGTCATATATTGCAATAGAGAGTTCGGTAATGTCGTCCCCTGTATTACCCCAGGCCAGATTGCCTACGGTGACACAATTACCGGTAACCTGCTCATCTGCAAGTACAACGGTCTCCCCTTCTTTGACCGGATAGCTGTCTGCAAACGTATGGGAGCCCGAGGTGTTGGCGTTATCTTTCCACTCTATTTTGTACCCTTTCAGATCGCAGTCAGTTCCCCGGTTCCATAATTCAAAACCATCGGCAAATGAGCTGTAGGGGACATAAATTTCATTTATCATCAAACTGGCAGAACCACTGGTAAGAGCAACTGAGTATCGCAGCTCACCCTCACCTTTGTTTGAAACTTTTAAATTCTTTTCACCTGTTGTGGAGGGTAAAAGCTTCATAGATATTTCCTGGGTGCTGAGAGTTATTGAAGGTTTCTTTTTTATTGTAAACACATCACTCTCTGAGGTCACGGTGTCAGCTTTTATCTGTATCTTGTAATCCGCGCCGGCTTCAGTATCTTTAGGGATTTCCCAGGAATGTAATCCAGTATTATCAATATTTTCCGCAATAGGTCCAACAACAGTAGTACCTTTAACGAGGGAAAGGGTTACTTTTTCCTCAATGTTACTTGACCAGGTTATATCAACCTTAGTACCAACAATGAATTCATCGCCTACATGAGGATTACTTACGCTGATAAACTGTGATCGCATGTAAGTAGTGATTCCAACCGTTGGATCGCCATAAAGCACATAGGGTATACGATTGAGCCACCCATAACCGGGATCCAGCTCTCTCAGAGCTGTAATGCATTCACCAGCGGTCATTGAATCACTGATCATATATTTACCGAATTTATAAGCCCAACCTTCATCGCTCCCACTCGTTAAAAAATTACCGCCATAATAGGTCAGAGTTGTTCCTCCAATTGCTCCCATACCGCAATTCTTTAATATTGCATAGGATAAATTATTAGAATTTGAAATTGACGCGTTCGAACAACTGCCACAGAGTACAAATGCAGGGTAGTCATTACCTACCTGAGTTGTGCTGGAAGAGCCAAATACATACTGCGCTGAGGTAGCAGAACCATGGGTCGCCCAATCAACAAGGCCGTACTTATTGTTTTTCCATTGGTCAGTAAAAATTGTTGTAGAAATGCCGATCTTATCCGGATCTCCTTCCGGCTGGCCATAGGCAGTACCATATATCCGGTAAGAACTCCAGGGCGGAGTTGTTACAACACAATTGTTGTGTACCCCTTCAAATACCTTATCCCCTTTTGAACCTGAAGAATATCCCCCTGCACCTAATAGTATATTTTTACGCCATGCAATTTCTGTAGAGCTTGCTGATTCATAGGCTATTGTCTTTGCCAGGATATTATCCAAATCTGTCATGTTGTTACTATATACCGGAATTCTTCCCATATGGACTTCCATTAATTTATCATCTTTCGGATCTCCTGTTAACTGGGAATAGGGGTAATCTGCATTCTTGCTATCCATCGTCATCATAGGTACATCACCACTGCTATTGCCTATGATGAGAACATACTCTATCCCCAATGTCTGATAATTGTCCTTAAGCCAGTTTCGTATTCCGGTTGCTCCACTGCCCCATTCTGACTCCGTAACTATCTGTGCATCTATCCCTCGCTTGGTTTTTGAGTCCACGAAATCCTTCATTTTAGTGGAACCCGACTCAATAGCAGAGGAGGTGATTATCACCAATTTCGATTCCTGGGCAAAGTTAAAATCAGCTTGGTATAAACGTCCAAACTCATCATAATTTACCACATGTTTTTTTACCCGTTTCATATTAGACAATGGAATTTTCAGGGAACGATTATTACTGCGGTTATAATTGGATTCACTTTTAAAATCCACCACAAGTTCGCCGGTTCTCATCTTTACCAGCTCTTTTGTAACCGGATTATACCTGGCAAGGTTTATTCGCACGCTTACTACCTTAAAGCAGTTAAGCTTTCCAAGGCTGGTTATTTCAACATGCTCTTTAGGATACAATGCATTTTGAGTATAAACGCCAATATCTTTACCATCAACAATGGACCTGTTTTTCGGCCAGAACTCGCCCTGAATTGACATGGGCGGCAGTGCCGGTTTTACCATATAGTTGCCAATCATTTTTTCCATTAATCCCTTAATGGAAAATGATACTGTTGAAAGGTCAGCATCAGGCGGTAGAAGAACTGCACAAGTATATACCGGTAAGAGTGGTTGACCAGGTTCTCCGAAGAGTTCATACGCCTCAAATTCCGCAACACCACGGCTGTTTTGTACTGAGACATCCTTGTACGGCAGGTTTACAGAAATTTTAGCATTTAGAGTTGAACAGATAATTAAAAAAACAGCAAGAAATGAATGTAAACATTTCATGAAACTCCCCCTCCCTATAGGATTAATAAAGCTATAAACTACTAGTTAATCCTCCCCACATCTAATACGTAATATATTACATATCAGATGAAAAGTGAAAAAAAATTCACCTTTTTACACATTTTATAAAGATTCATATTCAGGTGGGAACTATAAATTATAATATTTCCGAATGAATTTTTCCTGCAATTCATATGACCAGTGTACAGCCTGAAGGTAGTGAGCGGTCTGCACAAAATCCTTTTTATACATAAGATCAATCAGGACATCATGCTCTTTAGCTGAAGACTCTTCCCATTCACCGATCCATCCTTGATATCCCGAGAAGTCATACAATCGTTTTTTTAAATTATCGACAATTTTTACTAACGCCAGGTTATCTGAAAGGTGAAGATAGACGTCGTGAAAAGGTATGTTATTCGAAACAAACAGGTCAAAGTTCTTTTCAACAATAGCTTTTTTCATGCCGGCATTTAGTTCCGACATTTTAGTAACATGATCTTCAGTTATTGCAGAGGAACAATTCAAAATTGCGGTATGCTCCAAAGAACCAATAACCTGATAGTAATTCTGGATCTCATGTAAAGTAAGGATTTTAACATAAATACCACGGCGTGGTTTTATGGTGACAAAACCTTCAATTTCCAGCTGCAGCAATGCGTCACGAAGAGGCGTGCGGCTGATGCCAAGGTCCTCAGAGATTTTATCGACATTAATGCTTTCGCCCGGCTTTAAACGATTGTAACGGATCTCATTCCGCAGAAATTCGTATACCTGCTCTTTTAATAACTTCAGATTTAAACCCGGGTTTTCCAAAACAGACCATTTTTTCAATGATAGAATTACAATAATGTATTGTTTTAAAATATATAAAATCATCATATAAGCAATACAAGCTATATTATTCTGATAACTAAGAATTCCTGATACCGGTTTTATCCCTATAGCCGTAAACGAAACCTCCTAGACAAGGTGCCCTTCAGGGTATAAATCTCCCCATAAGGGATAACTCAAAGTGATTGTGAACAATTTACTTTTCGTTTATGAGTATATGGAAATTCTTAGAAATTTACAAAGTGCCCTTTAGGGTATTTCTTAGTTTTTCCTATCCCCTTTGGGGAGAAGCGGAAAGGCTTTGCTAAATCCTTCCGCTTAACTTATGTTTTTCAATGAAGCAGTACCTCTTGTATTGCTTCAGCGTATCCACCAGCCTTGAAAGAGAGAATATATCCTCCTGCCGGATAAGTGCGCGTGTCCCAGGTCACAGTAAAGTCCCCTGCCAATTTTATTTCATTAACGAGAGTACTTACCTTTACACCCTTTATAGTAAATATCTCTAACAATACCCGTGTAGGATAAGGTATTGCATATTTGAGAATAATGCTACTATAACATTTCTTTTGTTGTATGCTGAAAAAATCGAATTGGGGTGTAAGTAATGAAGATGTTTTGATTCCTGTATTCGGTTTTTTAAAAACAAATAACTCCCGCGGTTCTCCCACCACATATATGGTACTGTCACCAAGGTCTATTGTCACACCCTCCGGTTTGGACATACCAAGCGGCAATTCCGAAAGCATACTGCCGGTACTGTTATAGCCAAACAGTTTATTGTCCTCCTGGCTCAGAATTATTATTGTACTGTCAGAAAGTGCAAATAACCCGGCAGCATCACCGGTGTTATTTTCGATATTGAAAGGATCATTCTCATTAAACGCAACCGGGTCACCATTCTTATCTAATGTGATGCGGTACAGTCTGGGCGGTAACATCTCTTTGACGGCATAGGCTGTATTTGTAGAAGCACAATAAGCGACATCTTCCAGACCGGTATTTCCCCAATTATCTCCAATGCTTAAAACGCTGCAATCATCCCATGCCACAGTTCCGGAACCTGTTTCCGGAAGCTGCGCCCGGACTACATTGGCCTCCCGCTCTTCGGCGATGAAAAAGTACATGCTGGATTGATACGCAATACCCTCCGTATCATCAAATCCGGAAAGGGTAATGGTTCGAAGCAGGTTACCGGTTGTACTGATTTCATACACCTCTGTAACAGCATCATCTACGACATATAATGTTTTTGAGGTTGGATGAAAAGAAACACCGGAAATACTTGTGGCTGAAATACCGGATATATTTATTTCGGATTCCTTTTGATACTTACCCAGAGAAGAAACAATCGACTGGGGTAAAACCGTAAATACGGATACCATAATCCATAAGCATGTATACATGAATGTATATCGTAAAGACAGCATAATCCCTGCTCTTCAGAGCTATGTTAAATCACTTTAATAATTAATAAGCCGGGCGATCTGCTACTTAGTGCATGTGTTCATAAATATGCGGATGTTTTTAATCGTCCTCGTCCCTCCTCCTCGTCCTCCTCCTCGGCTCTTTTCTTTTCGAGGACGACGGACGAGCACGAGGACGAGGAAGATAATACGTCATAGTATTTTTGAACAAGACCACTTAGTGTCTGGCCGAAAACTCCTCATTTTGAGTTTGTTTCCGGACAGACACTACCTAGCAAAAACATACAACTTTTTCGGTTCTCCCACAATATAAATAGTACCATCCTCTGGATTGAGTGTAACACCTTCCGGATCGTCCATATCCAAATCCAATTCCGAAAGCATCTTACCATCAGCGCTATACCCGACAAGCTCATCCTTTTCCTGGTTAACCAATAAAAAATTACCGTCAGAAAGCGCATAGATACCAGCCGCATCGCCACGAATCTTTTCAATATCAAACGGTTTGTTCTTATAGTATGCAGCAGGATTCCCACTACTATCCAGGGTGACAGAATACAACCGGGAAGGGTTGCACTCCTTTACTAAATATACCGCATTTGTTACTGCTGAGTAGGCGACATCTTCCAACCCCTCATTTTCAAAATTTTCCGCGATGCTCAATATGAAACCCTTTTCCCGAAACACCGGACCGGAACCTGTCTGTGGCAGGTGTATACGGATACAATTAGCTTTCCGTTCCTCAACGATAAAGAAATGATTATCCGATTGATACGCTATCCCTTCAGTGTCTTCAAATCCGTAAAGAGCAATACGCCTGATCAATTTCCCCGATGTGGTAACTTCATACACCGTCGGATTCTTGTTATCTATCAGATATAACGTTTTAGACTCCGGACGAAACGTTATACCGGAAAGGTTTTTTGCAGATATGCCGGATATCTTGGTTTTATAGACTTTTTTGTAGTATGCGAGAGATGCAGCAATGGATTGTGCCTTAGCACTGCAGATTATAAACACCAGGCACCAGAGGAAGCAAAGTTGTCTTATATGGCATGTCATTATACTTAATCCTTCTTTTATTTACCGGTAACCGTTCAATGGTTACATCGCCTTTTTCTGTGGAAAAATGTTGTGATGATGCTTGAGTTGGTAACTGTTTGTAATGTTCTTGCAGATGTGTTTCATTCTAAACAGGATATTATTTCATTCGTTCTCGCCAATAATAAGGTCTTCTGCTGGTATGAGCATAGGCTACAATCCATATTTTATCAGGAAGTTCAATGTAGTAAATAGTATAAGGGAATCGACTTAGCAATCGACAGCATACCACAATTCCAACTCTGCTTCGCTATGAACTATAATTTGCTTCATGAGTATTTTCCTCGAATCTCCGCAAGTATATTTTCAGCAGGCCTCCCTTTTGCTTTGCCGCTTTTAATTTCTTCTACACGTTTTTTTATTTCTGACGTCCCAGGCATTTTCAACGTCAGTACCTGCAGTTTCATCTAAACTTAAAATTAGTTCATGCGCTAATTCAGCTCTCTCTTCAAGCGGTAAGGCGATTGCCTGGTTTTTTATTTTTTGAAGTACTGGAGTCATAATCTCCTCCTCTTTAATCATTCTTACCTTTTTTGAAAATATAGATATAATTCATAACTTTTTACAAAGGGGCTTGAAAAAAACCTATAACACCGCTTTACAATAATATAATTTCGTATTGTAATAAATGCTCGCTAATAAATTGAATTGATTTTCATTAAAGCACTAATGCATATCAGTCCCCAGATACAATTTGATATCCATTTAAAACACTTTCTGGGGAGACAGTGCCACACATGATTTAATTTATTACCACACTCTTCAATTTACACTATAATGCTTCTAGAATGTCTAACCATGTTTTAAAATGATTGCATTTTTTTTGTATAGCTTGAAGCCCAATTCTTTTAGCGATTATTGGCCCATGTAATGTCTTTCTATATTGCGGAATAAGTTTTTCTATTCGTGCTGAAGGATGAGTTTCCGGACCTTCATTAATTTGTTCAGGTGAGGTATTACTATTAGCAATTGCTTCCAATTGATTTACAACATCGCTGTCGGGGAATACGTCCGCAATATGAGAAGGTGAGGTGAAGAGATAAGCTTCAAATTCATGTAATGCTAAAAATGGAATAAAGCGATGATTACCTATGTCTTTTTGAAATTCATTTTGCAGGTGGATTACTCTAGAAAAGCACGTTCCGTGGGGAATACTGCTTTTTCCGGGAAAGTCATCAGGTAGACCGTAAAAATCAAGAAGGGTGGTAATTGCTTTAGCATCAGTATCATTTATCAGGCGCAGTAAGTCATTTTTAATCTTTGAATATTTGGAGATTCCACCTTTAAATTGATGGCCGTTTTTCAACCTTTTAGTCGTGACTATTTTCGGTATTAATATTTTATCGCGAGATAAAAAGTATGGGCAAAGGATATCACGGACAAATGTTTCCTCAGTTTGCCCTTCAACGAGAATGAGTATGCGTACCATTATGCGGGCCTCCCACCGAAAATATTTTTCTCCCATAGATCGCCAAGGCCATACTCATCGAGCCAATTGGAAATATCTTTGGGGGAAGGCCTTCTAAAAAGCGAAGCACCTTCTTTACGGTCAACAATTACAATATCCTCCGGAGTAAATTGATTAACTAATGTAACTGATTGAGTTGAAACGATTACTTGAGCTTGCTGGGATGCGGTTTTCAACAAATCAGCAAGAACATTTATTGCATAAGGATGTAAACCGAGTTCCGGTTCATCCAATAGTATCGTTTCCGGTAGTTCGGGTTGAAGAAGCAATGTGACGAGGCAGATAAATCTTAACGTACCGTCTGATAGACTATGCGCGTCAAAATATGCGTCAGAGTTTTTTTCCTGCCATTCCAGTTTAATTTTATCCTTATTGAACGGGGAGGGGCGCAAGCGGAAGTCACCAAAAAATGGCGCGACCATTCTAATCGTATCGACAATGTTATTGTAATGCTTCTTTTTAGTTTCGCTCAATAAGTACAGAAATGCAGCAAGATTGGAAGCGTCTGAGCGTAAAAATGAATTGTCACCAAGGTGGCATTGCTGTTTTACTTTTGCTGTTATGCTTGTATCCTGAAAATGATATACTCGCCAATTTTCAGTAGATTTTATAACGTATCTGGCAATGCGGCCTTGCTTTTCCTTTGATTTTATCTGTAGTAACGATTCCGATAAAGCAGAGCCAATACCCTCACTGTAAGGTGCAGGGTAAGCTTTTTTATCGTGGGAATAAACGATCTCACTTTTTATTATCAAAGAATCTTTTGCAGGTACAAGCTCCAAGCCATAACCATTTTGCCCAAACCACAAAGTAAGCTCAATATTATCTGTATGCTTTTGGCCGAAATGAAGAAACGAATCAGCACCGCCGGATTTAGCAACAGTTAATTGAAGATTACCTTCAATTATTTGATGGAGTAAGTCGAAAAGACCTATGAAATTAGACTTTCCCGCGCCATTAGCCCCGATAAATATATTCAACGGTGAAAGGTTAAAATTTTCTAACAATTTAATGGATTTGTAGCCTTTAATTGTAATATTGTCAAGTTGAGCCATATTTAATTCGCTCCTGTGATTTCAAACGACCTCTGATTTGAGAATAATAAAAAACAATCGATTTGTACGTAGGTTTGATTGCTAATATATTCATTCAAATTAATCATCTTACATTTTTTCCACCGCCCGAAGGACGAGGGCGGCTGTCTTCAGGGACGCATTATTCTATCTTTATCGTTTAAAATACCTTTTTCATTCGTCTTTAGTCATTCAATTTCTCATCGCCGCTGTCTTTTGTGTTAGAACGGGCAACGTCACAAATTCGGAACCTAAAAAACTATTAAAAACTGCCAAAAAGGTTCCTTTTATGTTCTTTTTAGGTACAAGGGGCCTTTTGGTTCTTACTTCATTCCTTTAGTGTCTCTTCAAAATAAATTTCTTAGAGAAACTTATCCCCTAAAGCGGGGTAGGTGTCTCCCCTCGAATTTTCCAATAAAAAAGTCATTTCTTTTTCATCATTAAAAATAAGAACAACTTTCCTATTGAGCAATGAAAAAGGAGAATAAAACGAGCAAGGATTGAAGAGCAGTTGTCAGAAGTCAGTAGTCAGACTGAATAAGAAAAGTAATCGGTAATCAGTGGTCGGTGTTTAGTGGGAAAGCGCATCCTTAAGTGGGATCCCCTGGTCACATAAAAGAAACAACCGGCACTTTCGCGCCGGTATCATATTTGTAAAGATTCAGCACCTCCCGCACCCCGGTCACGTATTTGGAAAAACTTCGCCTCTGCAATCCAAATGTCCTGATACAGTCGATCATCCAGAGGGGCACCTGTGTTGTATAGCACTTTAATTCCAGCACCACATTGCATCCGGGATCAAAATTGGTTGCCATATCATACGAAACCATTTTATCATCATCCGGAATTAAATTGTAGTTCTCTTCCGGCATATATTTCAACTCAATATCAAAGGTCACCCGTGCATAATCTTCACAATTGGACACATAGGCCTTTCGCCGGTATTGTGTCAGGACCTTGGGCTCTGCACCATAGGTGTGCATAAGCCGCTGGAACAGGCGTATATTCCTCAACTCCTTCTGATTATCAATTTTCTGCGGGTTATAATCCACGAGACAGAAGGGGGTGTTCCAGTCCGCCTCATAGACTCTTCCCCGGTATTTTTTAACGATATCAACATCCTTCTGCTTTACTTCAAGGAAGTAGGGTGCCTGCGGAATATCCCCGTAGGATCTGATGCGCATGTTAAATCTGTTCTTACACCTCAACAATCTGTTCCTGAGAAAGAGAAAGTAGGGCGTGTCAAAGTAGAGATTATTCACACCATAGAAATAATCTTCTGCAATTTCGGAATACTTGTCAAGGGAACAATATATAGAAGCAAACTCTGATATTGGGTCAATCATGGAATCCGGTATAACAAATTTCAATTCATACCGTTCGAGTACCGGTGGCGTGATGATATCCCCGACATTCACTTTGTAATAACCTCTTGTTTCAATGAGAGATAATTACGATGCGGTTTCTGCGAGAGCTGTCCCGTTACATCAATAACCCTGATATAATTACGGAGTATATCAAATTTAATCTTTTCCTTCTGTATGTCATTTTCTATAATACTCTCCCGGATTTCCAGAAGAATAAGCGGATCAACGCCCTCCATCTCCATATATCGTTTTAACGATGATTCAGCATTCACATCACTACCCCGTGCGTCTAAAAAGGAATACTGAGACACCAGTACTTTTATATCCCCGACATCCTTTTCCATCCGCTCTTTAAGTTCTCTTTTAAGTTCCAGGTAATCTTCCTTATCAGATAAATAGGTCAGTTTTCTCCTGTTTATATCATGCCTGTCAGTGTTTATATACGGTATACGGATACCGAGATTCATTATAAATGCTTCGTTCCGCTCAGGGGTTTTTTCATCCAACTCTTCTTTCATTCGACCATGATCATAGCCAAACTCAAAGAAACTGATATAGCGTCGCCCTTCTGCTGTTTCCAGATTTAACCTGTTTTCCGCCAACTGGAAATTGAGCCGGTCATATTTCAGATACACATTATTGGTATCAAGTGAGAAATTATTCTTTTCAATCCACTCGCTGATAGACTTTACTGTTACAAATCCGGCAGTATCAAAGGCGGTAAAATCTTCCCGGGACAGGTAGCCACCTATCTCCTTTTTTAACCTGTTGACACTTCTCTCCCGTTCGATGTTTTCGAATTTAAACCGGGTAAGCTTATTTTCAACCCTGATAAGGTCGGTGAGATCAAATTTTAAATCCCCTGATTTCTGCTCCAGGACTTTTAATTTATCTTCATAGAGCACTACCAGTTCTTTTTGCAACTGCAGCATACACTCTTTCGCCAATAGTTCTACTACCAGCGAGTAACGATCCTTCAATGCTCTGGTTATGAGTAATTCCTTGCGCTGCCGGTTATAACCCGTGCGTGTACGATACAGGTCTCTTCCGGCCTTTGTCTCCCCAATGCCGCGAGGCTCCACTCTCAATGAGTACCGTTGTTCATCAAACTGATACGCTTCATTTCGAATGCGTACTTCAATATCATCAATCACCGGCATATTCTTCGACGACCCTTCCAGGAACTCCACCTTCTCCTTTTGTGCCCCAACAGAAACATCTTTTTCTGCAGTAGCAAGGAAGGCGCCAATAGAAACGGTCTGTGCATGTGTGTGTATGAGACAGATAAATAAACTCACTACGGTGATTACTGCAAACCTCATGCATATACTCCTTTAATATTAAAATCTTGACGATGTGATAAGTACTTTTTCACCTAGAAGGAAGGTGTTTTCCGGAGGAATTTTTATAACAACCTCACGTCCCCATATCTGAAAATCCTGTCTTTTTCTGAGCCGTACCGGGTACTCAACAATACGCGAACCCACGCCGACAACTTCGCCTTCAGTGCGGTTACTCCTATCGGTCATTGAAAGGATATCCACCTTCTGTCCGATGGCTATCTTGTTATATACCTCTTCGTGAATATATCCCTTTATATACGAGGGTGATTTGGTATGCAGGGTAACTATCGGTACAAAAGGAGAAACTTTCTCACCCTCCTTAAAATTAACCGACCCGATAATTCCATTGATCTGAGCAAATTTAACGAGCTTCCGTTTCTCTTCCAGAAGTAGTTTCAATTCGCTCTCCAATCCCTGTACCTGAATAATTGTGGGATCGCCGCTTGAGTATAATCCACTTTTTAAGGATTCAATTTTTATCTGTGAAGGATGCAGGGCAAATTCAAGCTCTCTTTTGAGGCTCTCTATTTTTATCTTTATCGGATTGTTCTCCTGAAATTCAGAAGTACCACTTTTTTTCTTATTAATACTTTTAAGCTCTGATGCCAACCTTTTATTCATCTCATACTGTGCTTCCAACTGGCGAATTTGTGTTTTAATTTCATTAACCTTCGTTTCCTGCTGTGCTTCCAACTGGCGTATCTGAGAGCGGGACACACTTGCATCAGCAAGTTTCTGTGCTTTCAACTCATCGAGCTGATGGGTTATCTCACTTATTTTCATGGTCAACTCCGGCTGGTTCAGTTCAACAAGGGTATCCCCCTCATTAATCACCTGCCCCTGCACCACCTGTATCTTATTAATCTCAACCGCATTATCCGAATTAACAACAATCTCTCTACTCTCAGCAATACCATAAAAGTGGGTCGATTCTCCCTTCAACACAAAGGAAACTGCTACGATAACTACTAATACACCGATTATTACGAAATACAATACTTTCATGTTATGTACCTATTGTTTCAATGAATACTGGTTACTACCTAGTTAGTGTCTGTCCGGAAAGTGCCTGTTTGCCGTCATTCCGGTATGCTTTTAGGCCGGAATCCAGCTTTTTTGGGGCAAATTAAGGCATGGATTCCCGCCAAGAGAATGCGGGAATGACACACTCGGGCAAATACCAGTTATAATTCAACGGTCGCCTCCTGCAGCATAAGGCTCGCGCCTTCAATAGACTCTCTTTTCTTTACTGCAGTAAGAAAATCCGCGTTGCTTTTTCCTTTTTTCAATTTTACATGGTAGGCATAATCAAGGCGGTTACCCTGAGCCATCTCCCGCAATGTGACCAGCGCAAAAGTCTTGCAATACTCCTTCAGAACTGTCTCAAGCACTGCCTTTCCCGGCGAATCACTGGCGATATTGAACCGCAGCATACCATCATAAGTTCGTGATTGCCCGAATGATGTATAATACAATAGAAATGCAACGGCACAGAATCCAAGGATACCGACAATTCCAGTGGTGTAGGCCATAACCCCGCAGGAGATCCCCGCAGCAAGTGCCGCAAACATGAAAATGATATCCCGGGGGTCTTTAAAGTTGGTGCGAAACCGGATAATCGCCAACGCGCCAATCATACCGAGTCCGCGTGCCAGGCTGTCACCTATTGCCTGCATTACCATTGCTGCAACAATCGAGCTTAAAATCAGTGCCTGGACAAAATTCCTCGAATAGGACAGGCCCCGGTAGGTCCGCTCATAAGTGAGGCCAACGAGGCTTGACAATAAAAACGCGACCAGCATGGTGTAGAGTGCCGTTATAAAGGTCGCATGCGCCGCAGTTGTTTGTAGTGTTAAAAAATCAAGCATAGTAACGTTGTCTCCATGTTTCCTTATATAGTACTTGTCCGGAAACGTCATTCCCGCATGTTTTTTGCGGGCGAAGTGCTCCGCAGGGGTGAATCCATGCCTTAATTTATACAAAAAAGCTGGATTCCGGCCTAAAAGCATACCGGAATGACAGCAATTAGGTAGTTTTCGGCTAAGCACTAATTAGTTATAGTCAAACACAATTTTCATTTTAAGCTTACTTATAAACTACATAACGAAAGGGAATAAATCTAACAGCTTTTCGGATTTCCGTTTTCAAATAAAAAACAATGACATATTTCCTTTCAATCAGGTACGTTTCTCCAGGATTGTATACGCTGCACTGGATTTACCCTTGATAGTGTTGAGGGTTTGTGATGGGAAAGTCACCTTTTACCGTTAGTGTTTGACTGAAGGCTATGCATAACTGTTATTTCGAAGCGAGAAATCTTACTTTTCTAATAACCAACTATTTTTAGATTTCTCCCTACGGTCGAAATGACAAAAAGAGAAATTCCCAAACAGACACAAACTATATATCACACTTATTCCACACGTCGTACCGGACGAAATCCAAGAAAGTAATACAGATAATCTGCGGGTACGAAGTAGCGATTCGCTGATCGCAGATGGGAGGCATTATTACCCCAGCTGCCGCCACGTACTACTCTACAATAAACATCGCTGCTATCCGGACCGATAGGATCGACAGCATCCTCCCATGTGTAAAGGCTATCCCAATCATTACACCATTCATAGAGGTTGCCGCTCATATCATACAGGCCATAGGGATTCGGCTTCAATAATGCCGGAGGATAGATACCCCATTCATCACCGATAACAACATCATAAGAATTAACGGTCCATACTGCATAGCTGCTTATTTCAGCGGTATCCGCTGCATTTGCAGGATAGTTCTCCAGGTTCTTACCCCAGTAAAAATCTGTGACTGTACCGCCGCGGCAAGCATACTCCCATTCAGCTTCAGTGGGTAATCGATAGCCGTTCTTAGACATATCAATACTCAGGTTTATCAGTTCACACAAATTTCCAGGAGGACCCTTGATTGAATCATAGCTATACACGGTGTCATAGCTATCCCGCTTACTGCGCGCATTACAGTAAAGAGCGGCATCACCCCACATAATACAATAGGTGGCCAGGCTGTCACCAAGCCCGTAAGGTTCCATCCACTCAGGTGTTTCATAACCAGCATAGGTGGCACTCATAAGACTTTCGTATTCTCCCTGGATAACCTGTACCGTGTCCATCCAGAAGTCATAGGTAAAACTGACGGTGTGCACAGGTTGCTCTCTCCTCGAACTACTAGTATCCCAGATATTCGGATCCGGTTGTCCCATCTCAAAATCATAGCCACCGGCTATAATTTTTACCATACCGTCTTCATACTCAAGCGCTCCCGTTGGTATCCAGGGATTGGAAACACTAAGGGTGCACACGACGCTCTGTGAATCATACGTTACAACATCCACCACTCTATGCTTATAGCCACGGGCTGTCACAATGAGGGTGTCAATAGCATCTTGCATCACTCGCGTGTTTTCAAAAGAAATGGAATTTTCCGGTTGCCGCACTATAGCAGTATTTGCAGAATAGGTATTTCCGGTAACGACCATTTTATACACCTGCCGAATAGTTGCCCCTCTGATGCTTACCAGATACAGCCCCTGTGCAACGCTCAGTTCAGCAAGTGATATCGTATGTCTGGGTGAAGAAGCTGTATTAAACTTCGTTTTGAACACTGCTTGTCCACGGCTATTTACTATTGATACTGTTACCTTTTCACGAAAATCATTGGTTACCATGGTAAGAAATTTCCCATGAATTGAGACCTGTATTTTCTCTGAATGTTTAGAAGGTATATAAGAAATCGGCGTAATGATTTCTCCAGCCAGGGTAAAAGCACCGGTGGCGTCAGTTTTGGCAGAAAGCAGGAAGGAGTTCTTTAACCTGAGCTCTGCTCCTTCAATACCGGTGCCGTCCTGCTTCAGAACCGAACCGCTGATATATACCTGATCTGCAAAAGAAACAACGGCAAAAAGCATAATACTCAACACTACGTTAGTAATCCTCATAGTAAAATACTCCTTCATAGTATAAAATATGGCTTCTGATTTCTGTATTCTGACAACTTTTTTAATTTTTTTATCAGTGTATCACATCCAAATATTTACTTAATATCTTATCCCCAATTTTAACCTTTACAACATAAATCCCGTTTGATTGATTTCGTGTATCCCATATAAAATGATCCTGATTAACAACTTGAGAAAGCACTTCTTTACCGTTCATGGTAAATATCTTTACTTCCGCATTATTTTTACCATTAGCAAAAGAGACGTTGACATTGCCGGTAATCGGGCTTGAATATACACTTAATGTTACTGCCTGCGATGCCGTCCCTTTTTTCTTTTTAACATAGGTCTCCGGGTCCAGATAGGAATAGGCGTAGCGGGTCGCCTTGCTGCATGATTTCTTCAAACTCCATACTGAATTGCCATTTGGGGCATATTCATAAATGGTACCGGAGGCATTACAGGCGAGAGTATTTCCATTGGGAAGGCGCTGCACACTTCCCTGGTGACTGCTCAAGGACTGGACATCAGTTGTCCAGAGCGGGGAACTCGGCCCGTAGGCTTCCCCCGGATCCCTTGGATAGATACCGTCACCATTTCCGGGCAGTTCAATTTCAACAACTTCATCTTTGTCATTATGAGCAAGTATGATATTTCCTCCACCGGGAACCTCGATATTGGTACCGGGAAAGGTGTTGAAAACCCAGCGGCCGCAGTGAAACGCACCCAAATTATAACTACCCGAGCAACCGTAATTACCGGGTTTGCCCCAGCGATACAGTATATCTCCGCCTTTTCCATATTTTCCACCGGTAGAACCCTTAGCTTCGGCGGTGGTAGTGCTATGGTCGATTATCATAACCTCATAAAAACTCTTTACACCAATGACAATCTGATCCAGATCTTTGTTATAACTCACATTATTTACATGGGTCCAATCTCCGCTGCCCCCGGCGCTGGTGCTCAACAGCTCCGGCTTGTCATTGCCGCTGGAGGTTTTATGATCAGATGCATGCCACTCCCAGACTATCTCCGCTGTGGTCTCGCCTGTGGGTTTAAATTCAACGAGTTTATCCGAATTACCATTTACACCGGACACCTTTTCATAACAGATAACCATAAAAGTAGGTTCTTCCTCAGGGTCATCAGTCTTATATATTGGCTCCGAATCATGGTGCGGGCAATAGGTACTGCTGGAGTATTTATAATTCCAGACAACCTCGCCATCCCACTTTATAATCTGGAGTCGTCCTCCCTGTTGGGCGCCGCCGCTCCAGGGACTGGGATCCCTGCAGGGAAAAAAGACACTGCTGTCTTTCAGAAGATAGGCGTTACTCATAACGCTGTACTGGCTTGTCCAAGTGTGAATAAGGTTTTTATCCATATCATACAAATAGGCACTTCTGCTGCTTGCATAAAAGGTTAATCCTTCATATGGCTCCTGGGCCTGCCCGCTGAAAATCATCAAAAAAAGAAATAAAAATGATAAAATTATGGTATAGTACCTTTTTAAACACATTGCCCCCTCCCCTTAAATTGGTTTTTATTAAAACAGGTGGTGAATCGATGATTTTAGAATCTATTTATATATAATAAAAACCTAACAAAAATTTCAGGAAAATACCTGAATTTATTCAATAATATGGACAAATTTACTTACTGTCTTATCACCAACGGCAATTTTAACAATATAACTGCCACTTGAGTGGCCTTTCGTATTCCAAATATATTTCTTCCGGTTAATAGCCTTTGAAAGCACTTTTTTACCGTTAAGAGTAAAAATATTTATAGAGGCATTGTTCCTAACTGAATTAATAGAAATTGTGACTTTACCCATACCGTGATTCGAATATATGTCTACTGCCAATGCATGTTGCTTAGTAATATTTTTCTTTTTAACATAGGTTTGAGGATCCAGATAGGAGTAGGCATATTTACGTCCCATATTACCTCCCTTATCCAGTCGCCATACCTCCTGTCCACTTGGCGTTACTTCATACATTGCCTTACCCGCATCACAGATAAAGGTGTTACCATTGGGGAGGCGCATGACACTTCCTTCATGTGAACTCGCATTGATATCATGCGTCCAGGTCGGGCTTGAAGGCCCCCATGCTTCTCCCTGATCTCTGGGGTACACACCATCACCATCGCCGGGCGGAGTTACTTCGACAATTTCGTCCCTGTCATTATGATAAATTAATACATTTCCTGCGCCAGGCACTTCGAGATTTGTACCGGGAAACACATAGGGAACCCATTTACCGCCATGAAATCCCACAATATAATCGCTGCCGGAAATGCCATAATTACTTGCCTGTCCCCAGCGGTACAGAAGGTCACCGCCCATACCATAATCACCGCCGCTATGGGAAGCAGCTTCCGCTGTGGTAGTGCTGTGATCTATGATTATAAATTCATCGAAGCTCTTCATATCTACCACAAGCTGATCCAGGTCCCGGTTATAACTGACATTATTCACATGGTTCCAGTCCCCTTGACGTTCGCCGGGTGCTTCAATCAATTCAGGATGGTTATCCGGATCATTGGTCCGGTGGTCCCATGCATGCCATTCCCAGACAACCTCTCCGGTTGTTTTACCGGTCGGTTTTATTTCAACAAGCATATCAGGTAATCTACTGGTACCGGAGACCTTTTCATAACAGGCCGCCATGACATGCGGTACTTCATCCTGTTCATCCGTGTAATACATAATCTCAAAATTGTGATGCGGGCAATATTCAGGGCTGGAATAATTAAAGTCCCAGACAACTTCACCGTCCCAGGTTATTATCTGAAAACGTCCACCTAACAAAACGCCGCCACTCCATCCTGGATCCGGATTAAAAGCGGAGAAAAGTACGCTGCTGTCCCGCATCAGATGTGCAGCGCCTGCAGCCCTATAGGCGCTGGTCCAAGTATGCATAGGGGTTGTATCATCGACATCATAGAGGTAACACTTTGTGCCGCTTGAATAAAAGGCCCACCCTGGATAGACATCCTGAGCCTGTGTTTGAAGGAGCGTTCCCAATACCAGTCCGAGAAGGACCAACGAAACTTTTGTTTTATTTAACATTATACTACACCCCTTTTTTCCCCCGACACCGGGGACTACTGGATTTCGCCGATAGCGGTTGTATCGAGACGTTACTTTAATCATCCCTATTTAACGACATTGATATATTTACTGAAAACCTCATTTCCTATAGTAATAGTAACTATATAGATACCACTGGGCTGTTTTTCAGCGTTCCATTTCACCTGGTTCTTTTGGCTTATTTCTGATAACAACACCTTTCCATCCAGGGAGAATATCTTTACTTTCGCATTACCCTTTGGATTATTAAACCGGATTGTTGTCTCTTTACTGAAAGGATTAGGATAGTTCACAATAGAAACGGTCTCTGTAGAAACAGGCTTTTGAGTTGTTTTAGTAATGCCTATCGGCCCCAAACCTTTATAATCGGGTGCATACCGTATCGCCCTGGCAATCTGGCCATAGTTATGCTCAAAGTCCCAGACTGTATTTCCATCGGGATCGGCTTCAAGAAGATACCCATCATCAGTTGCTTCACATATAAAAGTGTTCCCATTAGGAAGGCGCTGGCAGCTGCCGAGATGTTGCGAATAGAAACCAGACTTGGTATAAATCCATGTCGGTTCGGCTGGGCCAAAGGCCTGGCCGGAATTTATAATGTAATTATCATTATCATCCAAAGGTGGTGTGATTTCAACAATCTCAGATTGACGGTCTGATGAGCCATTGTTAAATATTAGAATATTGCCTTCCCCGGGAAACCCTTTAGGAATCCACCATGAACAGTGAACGACATCAAAATAGTGCTCGCCCTGCCGATCATAGTTTGCAGGATTGCCCCAGCGATAGAGAATATCGCCGCCCTTGCCGCTGTTGCCGCCTGTATGACCTGCAGCCTCCTCAGTGGTGGTACTGTGATCAATAACATAAAACTCATCCAGAAAATGGGAACTTATTACCACTTGATCCAATTCAGGATTATAACTGACGCCATTGATATGCATCCAGTCACCGCCCCACATGCCGCCACCATCAAAGGTGTTGATATCAAGCAGTTCCGGATGCTCACTAACGATCCCATAGTTATCATTTGACTGGCTGTAATCCTGTATCAGATGATCCCATGCATGCCATTCCCAGACGATGGTACCGCCGCCGCTTCCATCAGGCTTAACCTCAATGAGATGATCCGGCCAGATTCCTCTGCTGCTGGCGCTTGGATTCAGACCGGCAGCTACCGCTTCAGAAGATGATTTCACCTCCCACGCAATACAAAGGACATTGCCGTTGGGCATCGGTTCTAAATCATGATGGGTCAGATAGTCTGCACTGTTATATTCAAATTCCCAGACAATATCCGCGCCCGGATCGATCTCCTGGACCAGACCGGCAGCCGCACCGCCATTAAGCTGAGTATTTGAAGCCTCACCCGGACGAAGAAGGTTTCCGTTTTCTAAAAGATACACTGAATAACCGCCCCTCTTGTCATTCTGCCACGAATAAACTACGTCACCATCCTCGTCAATGAGATAGGTTGTGGCCGACTTCATGGGATTGAAAAAGGTATAACCGCCATAGGGCTCTGCCTGAATTACTGTCCCGGCCATGACAAAGAAAAAACAACATGCTATCGTGAAGATTATATTTTTTTTACAGAACATCAAACCCCCTTTTTAAGTCCCGTTGTCTGCCTGATCTCTCTATTTTATCACAGTTAAATAGTTTTTATAAACCTTCTTCCCGATGGTAACCTCAATAATATAGGTACCACTGGGCTGGTTCTTCGCATGCCACTTACATCGATTCTGCTTGATTGTTTTTGAAAACAACTCTTTACCATTAAGCGAGAATATTTTAACCTGCGCACAGTTTGTTATATTATTGAATCGAATGGTTGTTTCTGTACTAAACGGATTGGGATAATTCTGTATCAACACATTTTCTCCAGAAACAGACTTCTGCTTTATGTCAGTAATCCCCAGAGGTCCCAGGCCTTTATAATCTGATGCATATCGCATAGCCCTGGCAACCTGACTTCCAACATCGTAATCCCATACAACATCCCCGTCCGATTCTACCTCCAAAAGACAACCTTCTGTGGCTTCGCAGATAAACGTGTTTCCATTCGGCAGGCGTTGACAACTGCCCAGGTGATTGGAATAGAATCCTGACTCAGTATATGTCCACGTCGGTGCGGAAGGACCAAAGGCCTGGCCTGAAGTAATAATGTAATTGCCGTTAGCATCAATAGGCGGTTTGATTTCGACTATCTCAGATTGCCTGTCTCCTGCGCCATTATTGAAAACCATAATATTCCCCTCACCAGGGTACCCTTTGGGGATCCACCATGAACAATGAATAACATCGAAATAATGATCACCTTGAGTATCATAGTTACCTGGATTTCCCCATCGATACAGAATATCTCCGCCTTTCCCACTGTTACCACCGCTATGGCTTGCAGCTTCCTGGGTGGTGGTACTGTGATCGATTACATAACATTCATCAGTAAAATGGGAACTGATTACTATCTGATCCGATTCAGGATTATAACTGATCCCGTTGATATGCAGCCAGTCTCCACCCATCTGAGACTCGTCTCTTGCGTCCTTTACATCAACGCTTATTAACTCAGGATGATCTTCCGGATTCTCCGAAACAAGATGATCCCAGACATGCCATTTCCAGACGATGTTTCCGCCTCTTTCACCTGAAGGTTCCACTTCGATAATATGAACCGGCCAGACCTCCCTGGTTGTGTTGAAACCTACCGCATTCGCCTCCTGGGCTGATTTAACCTCCCATGCTATAATAAGCACATTTCCATTCGGCATAGGTTCAATATCGTGATGAGGAAGAACCGTTGAACTGGTATATTCGAATTCCCAGAACACACTTCCGTCCGGATTAATTTTCTGAATAAGTCCGCTGCTTGCAGCGCCTTTAAGAATATTATTAGGGCTTACACCCGGGCGAAGAAGAAGCCCATTCTCAAGCAGATATACAGAATAACCTCCCCTCGTGCTATTAGTCCATGTATGTACCTCTTTATTATCCTCATCAATCAAATAGGTGGTTGTAGTCATGATAGGATTATACAAAGTATAACCACCGTAAGGTTCAGCTTGCCCCCGCACACATACCAATACTAAACACAGCCCGGCAGTTATTAAAAGATTTTTAGGTACATTCATTGTACACCTCCTATTGTGCCCCTCTCTCTGTTAACTTTTTTTATAGTAATCCAATAAGAATTACAAACATCAGAAGTAATTAGTACTTGTACAGAATTAACGTTTTTTTTCGAACTACCTTACTATCACAGCTTTTCGTGTTACTGAATAATTGCCACGAGTTACCTTTATAGCATAGAATCCCGGTGGCATCTGCCTTGCATCCCAATGGCACGAATGAAGGCCCGCCTTTTGTTTCCCTCTGAACAGGGAGGCAACCTGTATGCCTTTGCAATTGTAAATGTTCATCTCTACATTCGCTACGGCATTCGGAACACGATAGTGGATTGTCGTGAAATCGTTGAACGGATTTGGTGTATTCCACAGACAGCTGTTTCCGTTAACGTTCTTTATGGTATGTGATATTGCGATGGGGTCCATATATTTATCCAATTGGATCTGGAGATTGGCATTTCTCTTTTGTGAAAAAGATTTTATCCCGGGTATTGAACCCATCACCCCGAGATTAATATCGCTCTCAATATTGGTATTGAAATTTTGATCCGTGTACAACTTGTTCTGATCAGCCAGTACATGGCTTTCAATAAGCGGTTTCAACTGGTCGGCCATCGCAGCAATAGAGTCATACACTGCGGGCCCGTGAATCATGTGGTGGATATATTGTAGATATTTCTGTTTCAACGAATCATTCTCCAGAACTCTTCTATTGAGCGGTCTGCTTGCAATATTTGATATGGTAATCAGATCCTGCGTGATAACGTTCCAGTTATTGGAATAGGAACCGAAAGCCTCATTCTGATCCCAGGGGATCATGTAAAACTGTCCGGTTGTTGAATCGTCATAGAAGTAATAATTCCGTCCCGAACCGGTATAACTGTCAAAGTGAGAAAACACCATATTAAATGCGAGGATTTCAATACAACTTTCGAGATTCAGACAGCCATTCATTGTCTCAACGAAACTATCGGCAGGGGTATTGTTTAATTTGTCAATCATCGAAATAAACGCCGACCAGTCATTGATATCTTCATTTGTCTTTAATTCATATTTTGCTTCATAGGGTGCCTGGTCTGCCCCTAAATATTCAAGTCCTGCCCCATGATCACCCACTTTATACAAATTGAAATCTTCATCTTTGAAATAACGTTCAAGAAAGATTTTGTCAATCTGCTCAACCTGGATGTAGAGGCCGATTAAATCACCATCCATAAAGAGATTAACATACGCGGTGCGTGACGCCGGCATGTACTTACGGGCAATCTTATAACTGATTACCTCACGCATGAAACTGGGATCTTTAACACCGTTGCTGAAATTCAGTCTCTTTAACCCGAAAAAGGTATAGTCCTTATACTTATCAAACTTGATTTTAAAGGGTTTCTTGCGGGTATTCTGCGACATGGTAAAAGAGGAGTTGCCTTTATAGCGAACACCCACACTATCCAGAACAATATTGTTATATGTAAATTTGGCAGGCATATAGATCTGGCCGCTGTCATAATTCTCTTTGAGTTGAGCTTCCCAGTCATCCACATAGTACTCAATTGAATAGGAATAGACTTTTGACTCATCAAAGATAAGGTCGCTGGAATCCCTAGCCATACCAGTTACTGCCTGGATACTAAGAACCAGAAATACTATTATGCTGTGCAGATTCATACTCTTTCCCCTCTGTGTACAAAGATTTTTTGTAATTAATATGCCGTCCTCTCACACTTCCCCGGTAAAGGGGATGGAGGGGGCCATGATGAGAGGACGGCCTTATTGTACACCTTTCGGTGCAACTATATATCAATTATAAAATAGTACAATGATATTGCTAATTATTTCCCCCACTCAATCAGATATTACAAGCCATCCTCTCCGGTTCCCGGGAACGAGGTTTAGGGAGACGATGGCTTTTTTCCACCCAAATCAAGAACACCTGGAAACATATATGTTTTCTTACCCTTCCCACTAATATCCTGGGTCTCTTTCCAATCCTTATCCGTAGAATGGGTGTTCAGCCATTCTTCAATAGCCGGCGGTACAAATATCAACTTATTATAATTTACCGACAGGAAATCAAACTCCGTAAGATTTAAAATTTGTGGCGGAAGTGAATCGAGCCTATTCTCGCTTAAATCTAAAAATTTCAGATTGACTAGGTTTCCTATCGAACTGGTTATTTTGTCAATTTCATTGACTCTGGCGTTTAGATATCTCAGAGACGTAAGTTTTCCAATTTCAGCCTGGATTCCTCTCATGTGATTATCACTTACATTTAGATGCATTAACCTTTTAAGGTTTTTAATGGAGGGAGGAAATCCACGAATCCTGTTTCGCATCAAATCAAGGTACTCCAGAGATGGTATTTCACCTATTTCAAACGGAAGATATTCAATAAAGTTAAAGCCGAGATAGAGATGGGTTATTCTCAGGTTACGAATTTCCTCAGGTAATCGTACTATACCCATTTTAGTCAGATTGAGGACGTCGATTCGACCATTTTTCTTTGTAGTAACAAAGTCTACCGTGACATCAGTTTGCCCGGCAGAATCAAGTATCGCGCGAACAATGACCGTATCGCGCCAGTATTCAAAGGGCAGAAAGAATATTCCGGCATCAACCGTTTCAGCGGGATCCACCTTTATTGCCTCACTGTCAACAACACCAAGGGAAAAATCGCTACTGATTATTCTCAGTGTAATCATACCGGACGGGACATAATCAAAAGAGAATACACCTGAAATATCGACCCTTTTTGCATGTTCCAAACCATACAACTGGATATACACGGCCACGCTGTCAGGTATATTTTCACGTTCAACGATACCGCTGAATGCGGCAACCGGTTGTAACGAAACCGCACCGAGATCGGTAATCCCCGAATCTTCGACCGTAGCGGATTCCTTCACACATTCAATTAACAGCGCATTGGAAACGCCGTCATATAGCTCTACGAAATAGGTGCCGGGATCCACAGAATCAATCTCAAACCTGCCCTCTGAGTCGGTAACCGCATCAGGTATCTTCTGCGTTCCAATAGCAGCAGTATCCTTTAAGAAACCTTTATCGCGAATATAGACCTCTACATTTTCAGCGGGTGATCCATCCGGATTCGAAACGGTAGCCACAACCATACCATTACCCGCCTGTGATCCGGTTCCCGCTATGTTATCCGGGGTGACCGTACAACTGGTATATAACCAGAGTATCACCGGCAGGATTGAAAAAAGTTGTGCTATCTCTTTTATTCGTTTCATATTCGTTCTAACTCTATGTCCTTAATATTTAACTATTACTCACCTGTGATTCCAGCAAATCGTTCTTTATCGATGTTACATAATGCCTATGTAATTTTTCTCTCCAGGTAATCAATTTCGATTTCAACGCATTTAGCTCTTCCCATCGAATAATACCGTTATCCTCAATAATCATAATTTCCTCAAGCACCTCATTCGCCGCAATTACAAGTCCCAGATTCTTAATACCAAAATATTCTCTTTCAGTCATCAGTCTGTCTTACTTCTTTCTGTGCAGTTAAAAACATACTTTATTGAATTCATGCAAAACAACAAACGTAACACATGTGTTACATGTTTTTCTCTTTACCATCCTTTGTCCCAGACGCTCTCTTTGAATATGAAACCAGGGGAAAAAGCTGGAAATTCATCTGGCATACCAGTTCAGAATCGCTTTTATCATCAACCACCATGGTTAATAATTCCTCTTTAAAAATCCGGATTCGCTCTTTCAGCCTGTTAAGACATTTCACAGAAAGCCCAAGGGTCAGCGAGCTTACTTCACGGAGTTCACGGGGTGCCCCTTCAATTGCCTCACCGGCAAGGCCAACCATCTGCGAATGAAAATTCCTCAGTGCTGCTGACGCCATCTCATACTCTGATGAAATAACCGCATCCTTCTGCACCAGGCTTCCGTTTTTATCTCTCTTTAAAATGCCGATACTTAGTAAAAACTCAATTGACTTTTTTGCCTGTTGTGCAGTTATTTGAGGACTGAGCCGCCGTCCAATCCACTCATAATCCTCTTTGAAACCGGGTAATGTCACCAGCTCACGAATAGCAGAGTGAAACCATTTTGAAAAGAATTCATAGTGATCTTCACCCAGGAATTTAATGCCCGAGCGCCCCCGAATGTGGATCATCTCGGTAAATGCTTCATTTTTCTCCGTGTTATTTTTACTGTTAACAAACTGGACCAGCGTCTCAAAATATTTCGTTTCCCGATTACTCAATTTCATTGCTGCAGCGTATTTACTCATCACCGGAAGCGTCAAATTTCTTCTGCCGGATATAATATCCTTCAGGACACTTGGAGCTACCCCACTTTTCTGCGCGAAATACCGGTATGAAAAATGGCGATTCAGCTTCTTCTGGAAGGCGTAATAGTCCTTAAGAAACAGCTTATAATCTGTATAGTTAAAGATTGATATTCTTTTTTTACTGTTCATATTGAAAGGTAGAATAGGGCAATAAATACAAATAATAAAGAGGTATATCTCCTTTCAATTAATATACCTAAATTAATCTGATAAATCATAATAAAATTATCGAAATGCACAAGCTGAATGCGAACATATAATGCCATAACTCATTGATATATACAAAGAAACCATCTGCCAATGTCGCGAACGGAAAATTGTCTGCGAACAGCGCCGGTTGTGACTGACCCTTCTCATGTTTCCTCCATCGTGCTCCCTGGAAAACATGGAAATGTTTAGCCCGATTAATTGGCTCCTTGGCTTCCATGCGGTTATAATCGCCTCTGTTTCGCGGTCATAAACTTTTTTGAAAATGTATTAACTTCAATTATATCAATAGGTTGTAAAAATAATGCTAAAAATATTCGTTATGATTTCATTTAAACTACAGAAAGTATAGCAATTCGCGTAACTGGTTTATATATAATGCGTTGTTATATTGTTCCTTAGTTAACATCATGGTAATCATATTAATCCTGAATAATCAGGGTTAGGATTCGGCTGGTATTTCTGTTTGAAGTGATTTTTACGATGATTTTTCTGGAAATTTTGCATTACTGCTTTAAATGATCAAATCTGCTTACCACATTTTGAAAAATGACTTCCGCCTTCTCTTCTACTGCCTCGCTTGTCTTCATGGCTATTATGTATCTGATATTAAAAGGTTCATCAGGTAGATTATTTTTGAGTGGTTGATAGAATCTCCGGCAATTGCCATACGTGCGTTTATCAAATACTGCATAGGCATAGAATTCACCCGGAACATTTTTGAAAATACTTTTTTTATAACACCGCAATGATATTCCTTTCAAATTACTAAACTCATCCACCGTTTTTACCATGTCATAATTGTTCCATACGATATCATAGGCATAATCTCCCACAGACATGTTTGATTTACTATTATCAACAATTACTTTAATTTCAGTATCAAACTTTTGTGCAGAGGGATTATAAAAAAGATTTGATGATAGTTGTTGAACCTCTTCTTTATCGATTTTCATGTCTAATTTAAAATCGGATATC
>CBDVBE010000026.1:0-28108 GCA_965372145.1 uncultured bacterium
ATCTTCCCGAATTGATTGTCACAATATACTATTGCCTTCGCTTTCATGTGTTATCTCCTAAATTGATTGATTTCTTAATATCCATTATTGAATACATTAATTGGAGCAGTATATACTTATCAAACGGGACGGAGAGGTTTAATAGTCAAATAGCTGTCTTTCTTGTTTTAGTATTTATCATCAGAAGTAATAAAATAAAACATGTCATTTAAGTGTACCTAAGCTCAGCCTTAACGTTAGATAGATACAATATTATGAAATACCGGACCATTAGCATCATCATTGTCATTGCCTTAATCGTTTATTTGGTTCTTATGAAGAATGAGATTCTTGTTCATTACGATCTTCATGAGTACTTCCACGATACGACTCAAATCGATGACACAATAGTAGTAACAAGCCGCTCTTTAAGTGGACGAAGATATGTGGACACCTTGCTGGTGCAGGCTGATGGTTTCCATCTTACACTGGCAAGCGTTGAAATGACGAAAAATGGCGTTGTAACGCATTACTCCAGATCAGATAATGGTGAGTTGCAAGAGTATTGGAATTGGACGAGAGATGGTGCGCTCCTTAGTCATTCGATTACAAGCAGGACAGAATCATCTGTGCCTGAAATGATTTCGACACTCACTTATGGTGCAAGTGGTTCACTCTTGCATTTTCACATACGCGTCTGTGACTCGGATGGAGTTATACTTTCAGATAGGACATTTCGATCCGACAGTAGCGAGATAAAATATGGAAAAGGATACTCGTCCGATATCAGCATTGAAAAGGCTCTGAAAAAGATCGGGCTCTAACAATAAAATTGGAGCTGACCCAGTGCGTAGGCATAAAAGATTAACTGATTCAGCTCAATTTAAGCGCAAGTGCCATGGATCAAAGTGACCAATAAAGAGTGACAGCAAAAAAATGTGTGGCCTGGATTTTTTTTTAATCCAGGATTACCACAAGAGCAAGTTGAAACTCCAGAGCTAAACTGTTGCAACATTAAAATTCTTTTTTACCATATGATAATTGGTGATTATTTCCGAATTAATTAAACATCTCTTTTACCTAGAATTTATGCCCAGATTAAAACAGTAATTATTTTGTTTAAGGAGAGGGAAGAATATAACTAATTTTTGCAGTTGAAGGTTATCGTATATTATTGGAGTATACCTCAACTGAAAAGAACGTTGCCCTTAACCATGTCAAAATGGTACTTATATATAGTAAGATGTAATTACGGCAGTCTATATACCGGTGTAACCATAGATGTTGCTCGCCGTTTTGCGGAGCATTGCGGGGAAGGAACCCAGGGCGCAAAGTACCTTAAAAGCAGAAGGCCATTGGAACTGGTATTTCAGGCTGAAATAGGAGACAGGGCTCTGGCGATGAAAGTGGAATTGAAGGTCAAAAAGCTCCCTAAAGAGCGGAAAGAGAAGCTTGTTGCTGCAGGTGAAGGTCTTGAAGATATTATAAAACAGCTTAAGCGTTAATTTTTTTCCATGCATCCCCTTATAATCACTATATTTAAATAGGAAGACTGTGATTTTTTTAAGATGGGGGGACTTATGAAAATGGGAAAATTTTTCCTGCCTGTACTTATTCTTATATCGACAATCGGAAACGTATTATTGGCCGGGGAGTATGATTACAGTGACTATTTCCCTCCTTCCAGAATGCCGCCCGGACATATAAAAGTTAATAATATTCCAATGTTTGTCAATATCGGATTTGATGATAATCAGTATTCCAGCGGTGTAAACTGGGTGCTCAGCCTGTTTGACGGTAAAAAGAATCCTGCAGGAAACGGCATTGATGAGACCTATGATGGCAAGCCGGCCAGGAGCTGTTTTTATTATGCCACGGTCTATCAGATGAGTACCTGGAACAGCGCACATAATGCCGGGCATGGTACTAACAATCATACCCAGAGTCACCCTGACGGCAGCAATTATTCGGTCTCGCAATGGCAGAGCGAGATGTCCACCTGTAACAGCAAGCTCAAGAGTCTTATGGGGATATCGGATAGTGATATATGGGGATTCAGGACACCCTATCTCAGTTGGAACAATAACACCTTTACCGCCTTGAAAGATATGGGATTTGTCTATGACTGCAGCCTTGAAGGGGACGGGTATGACGATGATGATGGTACCAAGTACTGGTGGCCGCATACCCTTGATCACGGCAGTCCGGGAAACCCTGATTTAGGCAGCTATCCGGGGCTCTGGGAAGTGCCGGTACATACGGTACTTGTCCCGTCGGATGACCGGTGTGCGAAATACGGCCTTGATTACAGCCTTCGTGAGAAACTCCGGGCGGATAAAATCTGCGGCCTCGATTATAATATGTGGTTTGAAGAGTTCATGACAAAGAGTGAATTTATTGCCGTGTTAAAGTATACTCTCGATCAGCGGCTGAAGGGAAACCGGTGCCCTATGGCTTTTGGCGCACACTCCGACTATTACGCTCCCGAAGGGCAGAACGCGCCCAATGCAACCTGTGATGAGCGGCGCCAGGCAATACGGGAGTTTGTCGAGTATGCGCTCACTAAACCTGAGGTGCGTATCGTGCCGACACGGGATATTATCCGATGGATGCGGAATCCTGTGGGACTGGACGGCACTGCTTTTGTGGATACCACCAATCCGAGTGAGAACCTGGTTACCAATGTAAGTAAATGGAGTGCCCAGGTTGATGAGTACGGTTCGAGTATCAATACAGATACTAGTTCCGGTATTGTGCAGAATGATATCGCCAGAGTGAAATTTACCATTGCATCAGCCGATTCGAACAACGATGAATGGCCGTGGGGAGGTGTAACCGCTGATTTTGGCGCAGGCAATGACCTTACCGGAGTTGACGTTATTAAAATCACCTATAAGTGCGGCAGGGATATAAATGTAAACCTGCCCCAACCGCCGCTGGATACCCTGGGTGCTTCCTACGCATGGACTATCCCGGCATCACCGAATAATTTCAATACCGAGTATGTTCTGATCGACCATTTTCTGCAACCAATGTGGATACCGGAAGAACAGGTAGCAGACCTAGATTTAACCAAGGTCCTGTCACTCTCCTTTGTGCCGGTTCTTCCCTATGAAGGCGGCAGTGTTACCGTGGAAATTGAGGACCTGGTTATCTATAATTTTGATCCGACAGAGAGTGTTTTGACAATTGGTAAACAGGAGATTCAGTCGTTGCTTGTCGGAAGAGTGAATGCACAAAGAGTATCGGTAACCATTCCCGACGCGGGCAGATATACTCTGGCCCTGTATACTCTTGACGGGAAAAAAGTTTCTACCCTGGCACAACGAAACTTTGCAAAAGGCAGTCATTCTATAGCATGGAATACAAGCTGTATTGCATACGGTATATACCTGTTCAGGTTACAGGGGAATAATAGAGAGGTTGTGAAGCGTAGTTATATACTGCCCGATTAACAAGTATACCATGCATGGTCCGGCTCTCCTGGATAGTGTAGTCTAAGGTTAGCTTGCCCTGTTTACCACATAGTCGGCAAACTGCAGGAGTGCATGCTGGCTTTCTGATTTTTGAAGGGATTTTAAATCTTCTTTACAGGCGCTGCCGTATTCTTCAGCTTTTTTAAAGCTGTATTCAATGCCGTTATAGTGGTTAACAATATCCCGAACACGGCTGAGTGTCGGTGTATCAATTTGCTTTGATTTGAAGAGAGACTCGATCCATTCCTTATCCTTTTTATCTCCCTCGCGCATCACATGGATGAGGGGCAGGGTTATTTTCCCCTCACGGATATCACTACCGAGGGGTTTACCGAGTGTTTTTTCCTCGGCAATAAGGTCGAGCAGGTCATCTGTAATCTGAAAGGCCATGCCAAGATTCTGTCCGTAACGGGTGAGCGTTTCTAGCTCTCCGTTAAGGCTGGTGCCGCATAAGGCTCCGATATGGCATGCACAGGACATCAATGAAGCGGTTTTGTCTGCGTTGATTGTAAGGTATTTCTCTTCAGAGAGTTCCATGTTGAATTGATGCTGCAGCTGGCAAAGGTCGCCGCGGGCCATTTGGCTGGTGGTTGATGCAACACAGCGGATGATTTCAATATTACCGACCTCGGCGAGGATACTAAATACCATGGAATAGAGATAATCGCCTAAAATAACTGAAATGGTGTCACCAAGTCTTGAGTTTATAGTTGGAATACCCCGCCGCAGGGTATCGTTATCAATGATATCATCGTGTATTAAACTGGCAGTATGTATCAGTTCAATGGCAGTAGCCAGTTGTATGCTCTGCTTGCCGGAATAGTTGCAGATCTTTGCGGACATGAGAAGGAGTGCCGGGCGAAGCCGTTTGCCCCCGGCTCGCAGAATCTGCGGTATTGTCTGTGCAATATAGGCATCATCAGTATGAAACAAGGTACCGAGATGTTTCTCAACATCCGTTAATTCAGGTATAACCGGTTTATACAATTCGTGGTTAATCATTTTTATATACCAAACAGTTTATTCGTATCGCGTTTAAACCCTTCCCGCTTTGCAACAAGATCAAGATGCAGGGTTGTCAGATTTTCCACAATGAGAACAACATCATCAATCATGTCCCTCGTATCGACAATTTTAAGATAGGACTTGCAGTTATCACAAACCTCAACACGGTGAACAGTATCTTCCTCATCATAGAAATAGCGCAGCTTCTCCTGGTCCTTGGTATCACAGAAAGCACATTCGATACGGCCGAATTCCCAGTTTGTTCTGCACAGATAACATTGCAGATACTTTTTGCCGGTATCATTATCCAACCGGCCCATGAGCGGTTCACCGCCACACACCGGACAGGTTCCTTTAAGCCACACATTCGCATCAATATATTCTCTGAGTTTTTCAGCATATTTTTCCAAATACGGAGTCAATGCCTGGGCAGCAATAAAGGTGAGAAAATCCGGCTCAAGAGTGGATTGTTTCGCAAGGTCGCTCAGTTGGCTCGGGTCTTCCAGGAACCCTTTTAACAGAGTATGGTGCCAGTTATCACCGCTTTTATCAAGTGTATGCCAGGATTGCTCAAAGTCAGCTTCCTTATCCCGGGCATACTTGCTGGTAATTGTACAGATAGTATCTGCCAGATCATCGAACCGATCCCAGGGAATGGTTATGGCGCTGCTTGTTAAAAACGGTTTTCCTTCTTTATGCCGCTTTTCACATGTTGAAAAGTCCAGTTTAGTGTAATCTGGAGCAAAGGATTCACAATATTCCTTCTGGGCTTTAAAAATGGACTCAAAGCATTCGCAAATTGCACTAAGATCAGTGCGCTTTTCCTTGAGATCAGCAATGCTTGAGACGGCTGCATCGTATGAGTGTTTTGTAACTGGCATTATGTCTTTCGTTTGTGGTATAATTACAAGTAGTTGAGAATCTTAAAATATTTTCCCCTTGGTAAAAGATGCAAGTAAAGATTTTATATATAGTATCTTCCCTCGCACGTATTCTTACCGTATAAAAACCCTTATGCAACACTGAGGTAAAAGAAAAATGGAAATACACACCGGTATTTCCATTTTTCCTATTTACATAACTGCAATGAACTTATACTAATTGACCGGCATACAGTATCACATACCTCAGGAAAAAACCGCCAAGCAACACTAACGCTGAAACGATCAGAGAGGTGTGGGCTGTTCTTGCTTCTTTCTTAAAACCGACAACCAGAGGAAGAAGCAATCCCAGGCCAACAATCCCCACCCAGAACAGTGCTCCGTATTTCAATCCGATTATCGCTTTCATTTGATCACTTTGAATACCCATTACCACATAAAGTGCTAGTATAATGAGTAAAAAGCCGATTACCCATCCATTCAATTTTTCCAGTTCCTGAATAAAGGTGCTCTCTGCAGGGATATTAAACATTTTCAAGAGAGCAAGGACAAATATTATCCCGGCAAAACCTGTCGATAGAGCAGATGTGACAAAAACCGTTGAAATCAGTGGAGAGTTCCACAGCTCGTTAGCGGTCGCGGAAATGAGCACCCCGGTATAGGTTGTCACTAAGAGTGCGATCGGCAGACCAATGATTCCCACTACTTTAGTCAACCGTTCTCCCCAGGAGAATGGAATGGCGATAATGCAGACAACAAGGTACACGAGCGAGATGATGACAAATATTGAGAGGAGCCATGTACCCCAGGACATGGTTGATCCCGGGTTGAACATGATATAGGGAGCCTCAAGACTCAGGCCCGCGCCTCTCTTTAGGATCATCTCCCAGAAGCGTTGCGGATTGCCCAGGTCAATAACCAGCAGAAGAACGCCGAGTATGACTGGCCATGGTGCGATAAATGCACCGGTCAGGCGAATGCTCGTATATCTCTTACTGCCTGCCAGGTCAGCCATAACAGCGACAAGAAATGCCGAAGCGCCCAGCCCGGCGAGGAAGAGATCCAGTGCAACCGGTAAACCCCAATTTATGTGTTCCATATTAGTTCACCTCCTTACTGTCTGACTGTTGTTGTGCTTCTGCCTGTTCAGCTGCTTTTTCAGCGGCCGCAGCTTTGACGTCGCCCTGCCTGAAATTCTTCATGATTCCATACAGAATGGCCGCACCCGGTATAATACCAAGCAACCACCGTGGAATCACGAGCGGTTTTTTCGGCTGCTCAGGCAGTCCGTAAACCGATGCTTTTTCCGGAAGGAGATACATGACACCTAGGCCGCCAAGCTCAACTTCACCATAGATTCGCGGCTTTTTACCCGTCTGTTTCTCCAGAATTGCCTGACGCGCTTTTGCGAGTTTCAGCATCTCATCACGGGTACCGAATTTGACGGCACCGGTCGGACAGGCCGTGGCGCAGGCAGGCTGCATACCATTATCGACCCTGTCGATACACATTCTGCATTTTTTCGCGGTACCACTAATGTGATCTGCCTGCGGGGTTCCGAAGGGACAGACCTCCACACAGTATTTACATCCTGCGCACATATCCTGATCTACAAACACAATTCCATCAGCACGTTTCTTCATGGCGCCGGTTGGACAGGCATCTACACAGGCAGGGTCTCCGCAGTGCAGACACTGCTGTTTCCGGAACAGCCAACGTACCGGATCATCTTCAGGTTCAATAAACTGTATCAGTGTCCAGGTACTTGCATTTAGTGTCGGAGGATTCTGGTACGACCCGGTAAAGTGTGTCTTCACCGCAGGCAACTGATTCCACTGTTTGCACGCGATCTGACAGCCGCGGCATCCCATACATTTCGAAACGTCTAGTAACATTGCCTTTCGTGTCATATTAGATCACCTCCTTTCCTAAATTTTTTATGGCATCTGGATTTGCTCTGTCATATGCATAGGGTGATTTTTTCACCTCACACAGAAACGCTTTAAATTCGGGTATCATAGTATTAGCATCACCAACATGCGGCGTTAACATATTAGCAGAACAGCCGCATGAGCCACCTTCATACCCCCAGTGCCATGGTAAACCAATTTGATGAACTGTTTTTCCGACAATTTTAAACGGTTTAAATCGTCTTGTAACACATGCCCAGCCGCCAAGGAGGCCGCGAGCTGTTGTGACATGAACCCGGTCACCGTTTTTAATACCTCTTTCTTCAGCAAGTTCCCGGCTCATCTCAACAAAGACTTCAGGCATACATTCCATCAGCCAGGGGATATTCCGTGTCATCATACCGGCCTGCCAGTGTTCGCTTACCCGGTAGGTGGTACAGACAATCGGGAATTTATCCGGTGTGCCGCATGCGTTCTCTTCAGGATTGTCAACATGCCAGAGTTTGACAGCCGGGTTAAGGATCGTACCGTGACCAATCGGATTTTCTGTCAATGGTGTTTCCAGCGGTTCATAGTGCTCCGGCAAGGGCCCATCAGCCATACCTATTGTGAACATCCGCGCATGGCCTTCCGGTTTCATAATAAAGGGATATTTCGCATCATTACGCCAGCTGCCATCCGGATTCTGCAATGGATACCAGCCGCCGTCAGGCACATCGCCGACCCATTTCTTGGTAGCATATTTTCCATTGACCACCGCACCTTTAAAGGCGATAACCGGATGTTCCTTGTCCCACGGAACACCTTTTAGATTAACGGAGGCGCGGTTGTAAATAATACGCCTGTTAACCGGCCAGCACCATGACCATTCGAGATACAATCCGATACCGCCGGCATCAGCTCTGCCGCGACGGGCTGCCATATTTCCAGCCTCGGTATAGGATGCGGTGTACAACCAGTTTCCTGCACTGGTAGACCCATCAGCTTTACACTTGCCAAAACTTGGTAATAGCTTGCCGGTTGTCAGATCGTACCCATTTATTTCTCTCGCTACGGCATGGACATCCGGTTCATCAGCAGTTCCGTAATTCCAGTTCATATCAAGAATTGCACCGGCAATGGGGCCGCCATCCTGCTTGTAAAGCGCACGAACAGCCTTGAACAGCTCATTGAGCATCCAGAGATCGGTTTTTGCCTCACCGCCGGGATGGACAGCAGCATAACGCCATTGCTGCCACCTGCCGGAATTGGTGATACTGCCTTCCTTTTCTACGGATGATGCTGCAGGAAGCATGAAGACCTCTGTTTTTATCTTTTTAGAATCAACCAGCTCCGCAGTATCGTTTTCAACAGGACGGTGCCAGAAGTTTGCCGTTTCAGTATTCCAGAGATCTGCACAGACAAGCCAGTCCAGTTTTTCAAGTGCACGCCGTTCTTTGCCGCAATTAGGCCCGCCCACTGCCGGATTCTGACCCATGCAGATCATACCCTGCATCGCACCTTCATACATGGCCTCAAAGAGCGAGATATGGGAATAATTCTTGCCGACCTCACGCTTCGGGAGGTAATTAAAAGCGAAATCATTCTGTGGTGTGGCTTTCGGTCCATACCATGCTTTCAGCAGACTGACAAGATATTTCCTGGCATTACTCCACCAGTCTGCACTCTTCGGATCCTTGTTCTTACCTTCGTAATAACGTTTGCTGTAAGCATCAATCGAAGTATCTTTCATGTCGGGTGTTTTAAGATATCCGGGAAGGATATGAAAAAGAAGACACATATCGGTTGAGCCCTGTACATTCGATTCACCGCGGAGCGCATTGATTCCGCCGCCTGCTATGCCCATGTTTCCAAGTAATAACTGAAGGATAGCATAGTTACGAATATTCTGTGTGCCATAGGTATGCTGCGTGGTCCCCATCGCATACATGATTGTCCCGGCTTTACCTGCTGCGCCTGATTCAGCGTATGTTTGACAGACCTTAAGAAAGACATCAACCGGTGTTCCGGTTATTTCACTGACCTTTTCAGGGGTATAGCGGGAAACATGCTTTTTAAGGATCTGAAAGACACAATTCGGGTTTTTCAGAGTTTTATCCTTTTTTGGAATGCCGCTACCGTCTTTTTGATACTGCCAGGTTGATTTATCATACTTTCTTTTCTTTGGATCATACCCGCTGAATACACCATCAAGCTCAGCCGGTAGTTTAAACTTAGGATTGATAAGGAACGATGCCGAGGTATACTCACGCACATATTCCATATTGTAATTACCGGGATTTTTCTCCATGTCGTTAAGTATATAGAGTATCATGCCACCGACGAATGGTATGTCAGTGCCTGAGCGCAATGGTGCATATATATGCGCTTTAGAGGATGTCCTGGTAAAGCGGGGATCAACACTGATCAGTTTTGCACCGCGATCAATCGCTTCAGTTACCCATTTAAAAGAGATCGGGTGATTCTCAGCGGCATTACTGCCGATGATCATGATTCTGTCGGCATTGCGGAGATCGATCCAGTGATTGGTCATTGCACCGCGTCCGAACGTGGCGGCCAAACTGGCCACCGTGGCGCTGTGTCATATTCGCGCCTGGTGTTCGATATACCGGACACCGAGTGCGCGCATGAACTTGGAGTAGAGGTAGCACTCCTCGTTGTCAAGCGCCGCGCCGCCAAGGGCGGCAATGGTGTCAATACTGTTATCTTTGCGGCCGTCAGCAAGGCCGGCATCGCGGGAGTTTTTAACAAGGGTGGCTATACGGTTAATAGTCCAGTTCCAGGACTTCTCCTCCCAATGAGCGCTTCCCGGCGCACGGTACTTCACCTTTGTCAACCGACGATGGTTGTTGGCCACCTGGTACAAGGCTGAACCTTTACTGCACAGAGAACCTTCATTGATCGGATGATCCGGATCACCCTCAATATTGATTATCCGGCCATTGCTGGCTGAGACAATCATACCACACCCACAACCACAGTAGGGACAGATGGTGGTGGTCTGCTTGGCATATTTTATACGCAGACGTTCTGTCCGTGCTTCAACAGCGTGTAAATTGAACAACCCTGTGAAGGCTACGCCGGTTGTAAGCCCTGAGGCCTTAAGGAAATCCCTCCTAGAAACCACTGAGCACCTCCTTTTTCAAGAAAAATGGGTATTTAGATGGTTAATTTAAAACAGCATTTTTTTATTCAAACACTTATGAACATATAGTGTATGACATTCAGTAAATTGTTAATTTTTTATCAGTTTAGAATATATACTATGTATAAAACAGGTACTTTATGTTTATTTCGACATGTCGATAATGTTAAAAATTTAACATTTTAATTATTAAAATTCTTAAGACAAATGAAAGTGATATTCCAGTTGGATTGTTTCATTACTCTATATATTTCAATTAGTTATGGCTATTTGACGGAAATAGTTTATTGTATAATCCTTATATTTAAATGACAGGCCGCTTTCCATTTTCGATACATCACTACCTTTATAAATTTATTTTATTTCATAACATCACTACCTTTATAAATCTGTTTTATTTCATAACCATTCCTTTATTAGTAAAGGACGCACAGAGAGAGACGATAAAGGATAAAGGGAGAATATCGGGGTATACTAAGGTAACATATAATATTTTCTTAAATAGAGTTGAACCGTCAATATCTCCTGTGTTCAATCCCGTTGACAGAAAGTTTACAAAGGAATAATTACATGACACCGTCTGATTGGCAGAAACAATGCGTGGAAAAGATTCTCTCCCCCCAGGAGGCAATAGCACACATAAAAAACGGACAGACCATTCTTATCGGTTCAGGCGCTGCCGAACCGGTTAAACTAACAGACACCCTCGCAGCCATGGCGGAGAAATTCTGGGATATTAAAATTTTTCATCTTCTTGCACAGCGGGAGCCGGAACTGGCAAAGGATAAACTCGCACTGCGATTCCATTACAGCACTTTTTATTTTGGCCGCGGGGTTGAAGGTGCCATGGCTGCGGGCGCTGTTGACTATACCCCGATGGAATTGAGCGATTTACCTGATGCCATTGAGAAAAAAAATATTAAAACGGATGTTGTCCTTCTCATGGTTTCCCCGCCGGATAAAAACGGAAACTGCTGTCTCGGCATTTCGGTTGATATACTACTGGCAGCGGTGAAACATGCCGCCCTGGTGATAGCACAGGTAAACAAGTATATGCCGATTACCTGGGGCGATACGTTCATAACCACGGATGATATCGACTATTTCGTCGAAAGCCACGATCCGCTCATTGAAGTGCCGTTACCACAGCTTGACCCGGTGGCCCTGACCATCGGCCGTCATATCGCCGAGATGATCGAGGATGGTGCGACACTTCATTTTGACACCGGCCCGATCAGCCTGTCCACCATGCGGTATCTTGATACAAAAAAATCACTGGGTATTCACACACTCGTGCTTACAACCGAAATCATGCGCCTGATTAAAGCAGGGGTAGTCGATAACAGCAGGAAAAATATTGACACAGGAAAAACGGTTGCATCCCTTGCCCTCGGTTCGTGGGACCTGTATAACTTTTTGGACCAGAACCCGTCAATCAGCCTGCGGCCCGTTGATTATGTGAGCAATCCGTTTGTTATTGCTCAAATCAGGAACATGGTATCCATTCTCAGTGTGCAGGAGATTGACCTTACCGGTCTGGCCCGCATTGATATCAGAGGCATATCCAATTTTCAGAGCCTCCCGACCGGTATGGATTTTCTGAACAGCACCAGCCGGGCCAATGGCGGCTTTACCATTCTCGGGTTGTATTCAACAACTCTGGACGGTAAAAAATCACGCATCCTCTCAAACCTGCACGGCCAGGGCGTCTTTTTTAGCCGGAGTAAGATTGATTTTGTGGTTACCGAGTACGGCTCGGTGTATCTCTACGGCCTTTCTATCCGGGAACGGGCAATCGCCCTTATCTCCCTTGCACATCCGAAATTCCGCAAACGGCTTCTGCGAGAGGCAAAAGAACTGTTATATGTCACGGAAAACCAGATTATTCCTCCGGAAGACGGCGGTATTTATCCGCATCATCTGGAGACAACCCAGTGGTTCAAGGACGGCCTGGAGGTATTCTTCAGACCGATAAAACCCTACGATATCCGCCGGGTGCAGCGGATGTTCTATTCGCTGTCACCCAAATCTATCCGAAACCGGTATCACGGTACGATAAAAATTCTCTCCTACAACGATGTGCAGACCATGACCAATATCGATTATAAACGGGAAATGGCTGTCGTCGGGTTTATCGGTTTGCGGGAAGATAAACGAATCATTGCTGAAGCCCGCTATATGTATAATCCAAATAACAACATGGGTGAATTTGACGTTGTTGTCAGCGACGAATACCAGCGAATGGGTATTGGTGCATTCATGGTGAACTATCTGACGAAAATAGCCTATTCCCGCGGCCTTTCAGGATTATACGCCGAAGTGCTTGCCTATAATAATCCGACAATGGCTTTGCTGGCAAAGGCGTGGCCCACGGCTATCAAACATTTTGATTCAGGACTCTGTACCTTTACCGTGACCTTCCCTGAAAAAGAGGTGAATTACCCGAAGAACAGTGTCCTTATCTACTCAGGCAGGTTCAGCGGTTTTTCGTTTGGTAAAGACCATCCCGTGAACCTTGACCGGATGCACCGGACATATTTGAAAATCCAGCACGAAGGATTCCTGAACGAGCCCTGGATCAAGGTTGAAGAGCCCGTGGCACTAACAAAAGAAATTCTTACTGAATCGCACGATCCTGATTTTATCGCCGCACTGGAGCAGGCAAATCCCGGTATCTGGAACGATGTGTTTGTCAAGTACAATCTCGGGGGTGATGACTGTCCCGTGTTTAAAGGGCTGTTCGATTATGTCCTGCTCTATTGCGCAGCAACCTATACGGCGGTACAACATATTATCAAGGATAACGCCAATGTGGTTTTCAACCTTATGGGCGGTTTCCATCATGCCGGCAGAAACAATGCGGAGGGTTTCTGCTATGTCAACGATGTGATTATTGCCATTGACCTGCTGCTGGCACAGGGATACCGCGTCGCCTATATTGACACCGATGCGCATCACGGTAACGGGGTTCAGGATGCCTATTACCAGGATGACCGCGTATTATTTATCTCATTGCACGAAAGCGGTAAAACGCTCTATCCCTGGTCCGGCTTCGAGACTGAAATCGGGTCGGAACTCGGCAAAGGGTACACGATAAATATTCCACTGCCCCAGGAGACCGATGATGAGGCCTATGAATGGATTTTTAAACGTGTGGTTACGCCTGCGGTAACCACCTTCTCTCCAACGATTGTGGTTGCAGTCATCGGCACCGATACACACAAGAACGACCCCTTAAGCTCACTTGCATTGACCAACAACAGTATGGTCGCCATCATGAAAGAGATGCGCGATTACTGTAACACGATGCTTCTGCTGGGCGGCGGGGGATACGATCAAACGTCTGCAACAAACGGGTGGTGCAGATTCTGGGCAACCGCAAATCGGATTGACACACCGCCTGATTACCTCTCAGTGGTCGGTGGGGTATTTCTCGGTAACCGGGAATTACAGCATCTGGACATTATCGATATGCATTATCGCGTCTCCGGAAAGAAAAAGGATTCAATAATGCAGGCATTGGGAAAGCTTGCCGAATTCCATGAGAAGATAACAATTCCTCTTATAAAAGCCAGTCTGAAAAATTAACAAAGAGAAGTGAAAAAACGATGGCTGTTGATATGCGGTAATTAATCAGCCTCTTCAATTACTATTCTGCCGGTGGGGCACAGATAGGCACACGCACCGCACCCGATACATGCCTGTGATATTTCATGGTACGGCGTTTGAATGGTGCGTTTTCTTCCTCGCATGGAAAAGCTGATAGCGTTTCTTTGAGAAACTTCTGCGCAGGCACGCACACATAATCCACAGAGGATACAATTTTCCTTTTCTTCTTTTAATTTGATGCGTGTTTCGGTTACACCATATTCCGCAGCGAGCTGCTTGATTTTTTCTGACTGCGGAGCACGGGCCAGTAATAGTTCAAAAATAATTTTCCGTGTCTTTTGCACACGCTCGGTGTCGGTGTTTACAATCAGACCATCAAAGACTTTATAGAGGCATGCCGGCTGGAGTGAAGGCCATCCCCGTTTGATGACTTCAACGAGACAAACGCGACAGGCGCCGTACGGAGTCAGTTCCTTATGATAGCAAAGATTAGGAATGGTAATGCCGGCCTCGAGTGCCGCTTCAAGTACTGTCGTGCCTTCTTCAACCTGGAGTTCTTTGTCATTGATAGTAAAAGTAATCATAATACCAGCCCTTATATAAATTAAACATTACATGAATCAAAATGTTGTATAGTTGTTCCTTTTTTATAATCATAAATAAATCTAATCTCCGGATGACCGGTGATCAAGACAGCAAGCGTTTCAAATATCTCACCCATCGGTTTCATATCAGGATGACTTGGTTTAAAGGTGGCAATTACTTTTGTCCCCTGTCCCATCTCTGATTGTATAGTCAGTGTTCCCTCTGTTTGTTGGCTCGCCTGTGAAAGCAGGGAGAGTCCTAAACCAAATTTTTTTCCACCTTTTGTTGTATAAAAAGGATCACGGACATTATCCAATTCCTGTTTGTCCATTCCTTTTCCATCATCACAAATACAAATTGTTAAAAGATCTTTTTCCGTATCCTCAGTTATCTGTACTTCAATTTTTTTCGCACCGGCTCTGATTGAATTCTCAGCAATATCAAGTATATGTAACGATAAATTTTCCATGAAAGATCATAGCACCACGTTGCGTCCCTTGACACCCTTGAATGCCAGGGTAATTTCAGATACGGTAAACGTTTCCAGAAAAAAAGTAGTATAGCTTTTACCAATGTCATATAAAAAATGTGCATCCGAAGAAGTAATTAACGGCAAACGATACTTTTTATAGTCCTCCAATTGTTCCGGTTTATGGTGTGACGATACTTCTAATCCATCAAGCGATACATCTTCAGGTATAAATCCCAACTGCCCGATAATGCTGTATGTTTCACGGTCAATATGTGAAGCAACTGCTACTCCTCCCAACCGGTGAATTAATGATACAATTTCATTTGTTGAGAGATCTGTTGCTCCGATTAACAATTTATCATTCGACTCAATAAAACTGTCATGTTCATCGGCAACTAACTGCTCGCCAAAGTACGCTTTGTCATTCTCACCGGATAAATGTTTATATATACTATCCTGCATTTCAAGAAGTACCTCATCTTCATCAAAATACGCTAATATATGCACTTCTTCACGGGATGTTATTTCGATACCACCTAAAACAGGAATACCTTTTCTTTTACCCGCTTTTTTTACTGCTATCACATTCTCTGCTGAGTTGTGGTCACATATTCCAATGCCGTTCAGTTTCATCTCTTCTGCCTGTGTAATCAAAGCTGAGGGGACCATGGTCAAATCAGCACAAGGAGAGAGACACGTATGAATATGTAAATCGGCCCTAAACTCCTTCAGACTCATGTGTAATTCCACGAACACCCAGGGTATACAATCTACCGATCAGTTCAAATGCAGGTAATGTACTAACCATAATAGGTATATTTTCACTCTCTGCTTTTTTAACAGTCTCCTCTTCAGGTTCTCTTCCATTAACTAGTATAATCCCTGATAGTCCTTTCATGCTCGCAATGGCAACAATATTGGGATGAATCTGTAATGTAATCCAAATATCGCCTTCATCACTGTTAGCCAGGACATCACTTAACAGATCGCTGGCATATCCTGAACGTACTTCTCCATCTAATGAATCAGGTGAACACTTTACCTCTAAATTTAATTTTTCAACGATTTCCTTAACATCCATGGGTAAACGCGACCTTAATTTAAATTTACATCGAATCGCAAATGAGTACCTACACCCATCTTTGAAACGAGGTGAAAATTATCAGCACATTTTTGAATATTAGTTAATCCCATCCCGGCCCCGAAACCCAATTCTCTCACCCAATCCGGCGCAGTTGAATACCCCGGTTTCAGCACTTTTTTTACATCCGGGATACCAGGGCCGAAGTCATACATATCTATACGAAACAGATCCGGTTGAATTCTGGCTGTTACGTCACCACCGTCAGTATAAATGACAATATTCAACTCCGCTTCATACGATGCAATCGATATCCTCCGAACAATCTGTGGGTGGATATTCAGACGCGACAGCGTTCTTTTTAATTTACTGGAAACTTCTCCCGCTTTATCAAAATTCTTACCTTCTATATGAAATTTCAGGACAAGACTAATGTTGTCAGCAATAATATCTTCAAAGAGATGACTCGCTCGATAACGGTGTATTTCTTCTTCCTGGTAATCGATCTCCAATTTACGTAACACTTTTTCAATAATAACACCTTTGGTTATTATCCCAATCAATTTTCCCGTTTTTCGTTCAACAACAGGAAATCGACCATAGCCACTTTTCTCAAACTTGCCTACAGCATGCACAAGCGGCTCGTCTGCATAAAACCTTTTAACATCTTCGGTCATTCTCTCCTGTATTGTACAATCCGTAGCTCCTTCTAAGAGCCATTTGATAAAATCTTCAATACTGATCATGCCAATCAAGGAAGACTTTTTTCCTGTTACAGGAACGCCTGATATCCGATGGTCTTTTAAAATTTTCCTTAATTCACTCATTTTTCGAGTAGGTTTCACTGTAATAACATCCGTAATCATTGCGTCACCTACTTTTAATTCATATACCAGCTCCTGAAATTTTGTAAACTGCTCCTTGTTCTTCATATGTTAATAACACAGGGCGGTAAGGTATTGGAATACAATATGCCACAGGATTCATACATAGTATACCGGGTAGATAAAAGAATAATATTTTTCTCTTTTGCAAGATTTATAGTTTCTTCCGGCGGTTGTTTTCCACGAACAAAACAGATTGCAGGTATATCCGCCATCTCCGCTGTACGAACGACCTGCGTATTGGTCAGACCGGTTAAAAGCAAGGCACCCGGTTTAATAAACGATAAGACGTCACTCATTAAATCGGAACCACATGCAGCCACGACTTTTTTATCCAGGAAAGTATCATTCCCGGAAACAACTTCTGCTTCAAGAGCCTTTATAATATCTTTAATTTTCATAATTTATTCAGTAATTATTGAATCAAACTTGCACTCTTCGTAACAGATACCACATTTGGTACATTTTTCTTGAATAATTCGGGCGACCTGCTTCTTCTCCCATTCAATAGCCTTGGACGGACAATTTTTAAAACAAACACCGCATTTTTTACATTTTTCATCAACGATTTTATATTGAAAGAGCGCCTTGCATTTTCCTGCAGAACATTTTTTGTCCCGTATATGCTCTAAATACTCATCCTTAAAATATCTCAGGGTACTGAGAACCGGATTCGGGAGTGACGTACCCAGTCCGCACAATGAAGCCTCTTGAATTGCATTGCACAGTTCTTCAAGAAGAGCCAAATCCTCTTCTTTCCCTTCTCCTTCACAGATTCTGTCAAGAATTTCAAGAAGGGCTTCAGAACCGTCCCGGCACGAGGTACATTTGCCGCAGGATTCATCGTTGCAGAATTCAATGAAATATTTTGCCACGTTCACCATGCAGGCATTCTCATCCATAACAATCATACCGCCGGACCCCATCATGGAACCTGCCTCGTCCAATCTCTCGAAGTCGACCGGCAGATCCAGAAGATCGGCAGGAATGCACCCTCCTGAAGGGCCGCCTGTTTGAACAGCTTTAAATTTTTTACCGCCGGGAATGCCGCCACCGATTTCAAAGATAATTTCCCGTAATGGGGTACCCATCTGGACTTCAATGAGGCCGGTATTTGCTATATTTCCGACAAGGGAAAAGACCTTCGTTCCTTTACTTTTTTCGGTACCCATGCTGCCAAACCATTCAGCGCCTCTGAGAATAATGGGTGGAACGTTCGCATACGTTTCTACATTATTCAACACGGTCGGTTTCTGCCACAATCCTTTCTCAGTCGCATGGTCATATTTAGCGGTGGGCTCACCAACTCTTCCCTCAATGGATGCACGGAGTGCACTTGATTCACCACAGACAAAAGCGCCGGCACCCTGCTTTAGATGAATGTCAAATGATAAATCCGTGCCGAAAATATTTTCACCGAGAAGACCATATTCACGGGCCTGGTTAATAGCAATCGCAAGCCGTTCACGGGCAAGGGGATATTCAGTGCGGATGTAAACAAACCCGGTATCGGATCCGATTGCATACGCATTTATCAGCATACCCTCAATCATAGAATGCGGGTCTGATTCGATTATACTCCGGTCCATATACGCACCGGGGTCACCCTCATCAGCATTGCAGATGATATATTTCGGTTTTCTTTTCGATTTCGCTGCTGATCCCCATTTTCTGCCGGTGGCGAAGCCGCCTCCGCCGCGTCCACGAAGACCTGAGTTGGAAATCTCCGTAACAACATCCTCAGGGGTCATTTCTGATAATACCTTGGCCAATGCTTTATACCCATCCCGTGCAATATATTCATCAATTTTTTCCGGATCAATAAGGCCCCTGTTTCTCAACGCTACTAATGTCTGACGGGCAAAAAAGCCAATATCAGACATTTTAGGAATAACACTTTTTTCCTCAGGAGGTGTGAACATGTGCTTCTCAACCGGTCGTCCCTTCAGAAAATGTTCTTCAACAAGATGGGGGATTGCGTCCTCCGTTAATCCTTGATAGAATATCTCATCAGGCATAACCGTCATTATCGGACCAACCGCACAGAATCCATTACACCCGGTCATGACAATCGCAACTTCATCTTCCAGGTTGTTTTTTTTCAGTTCTACCTGTAAAGCATCCTTTAGTTTGAAGGCCTTGTTGGATACACATGCCGTACCAGCGCATATCATCAGGTGCAGCCGGTATCTATCTAATTTTTGCTCACTCATAGCGTACTTGCCTCTTTGTTATACTCTATCTGATTTTGCTTACTCCGTATTTGCAAATTAAGTAAGAGAATACCTCTGTTTTTCAAGGAAGGGGATATGAGAGTATGTCATGTGTAAACGATTACGAAACCCGTTCGCTGCCCTTTGCCAGAGCATATTCCTCAACAACGTTTTCGCCAAGCACATGTTCTTCTAATATCCTAATAATTTTTTCTGGAGTCAAATCAATATATTTAACCGGTGTTTCTCCCTTTAGTTCGACTGTAGCCATAGGTTCTTTACTGCACAATCCTGCACATCCTGAATTAGTTAGAATAACATCTTCAATGCTTCTTTTTTGAAATTCATCGAGCAGGGTACTCATAATTTTCCGTGCACCGGCAGCTATTCCGCAGGTTCCCATATGGACTGTTATCTTTGCTCTCCCCGCTCCTTCACGTAACAGGGTTGTTTTTCTTATCCGCCGGCTGATCTTTTCCAGATCTTCAATATTTAATTTGCCCATAGTTTACATCCCTCTATAGTGTTCTATTAACTCAGGCACTCTTTTTTTCGTCATCAAGCCATGTACGTCTTTATTAATAGTTAGAACAGGTGCTAATCCGCAACAGCCGATACAACGAACCGCATCAAGTGTAAAGGTATTGTCTTCGGTAGTTTCCCCGGATTTTATACCTAGTTCCTCTTCAAACCTGGCAAGGATATCGGAGGCTCCTTTAACATGACAGGCTGTTCCTAAGCAGACAGATATTATAATTTTCCCCCGGGGTTCAAGGCTGAACGCATTATAAAAGGTAGCGATTCTGAATATCTCGCTTAACGATACATCCATATCCTTGGCAATAGAACGAAGAATCGGTTCCGGCAGATACTTAAACTGCTCATTCACCGTTTGCAATACCGGCATAAGGTTCCCGCGCATATCACGATACTTTTCGACAATATCCTCGACAACGGTTCGATCATTTTTAGGAAGCTTTTTAAATTTTTTACTTTCCGGAAGTAACTGAGGTCTGTCCTTCCGCAAAAATTTCCATTTCAGCTTCGTATCGATGGTACCTGCTTTGACCATTGATTTGACCGAAGTGATAAGGTCGGGAATATAGAGCTGGAGGTCTTCCTTTACCTTAACCTGGCAGGCAAGGCGGGTACCCAGCTTCTGTTCTTCCTTACTGATAAAAAGTTCTTCAGTCGGTAACATCTCACCGCCGCCGCTCGACATCTGTACTTTACAATACCCACAGCTCCCCCGCCCGCCGCATGGTGCGGAGATACTAATGCCGTTCGATATCATAGCGGAAAGAAGACTTTCGCCTCCCTGGACCGTGAATTCCTTCTCTTCATCCTCTTTTTTGATCGATATTTTACATTCACCATAGGAGACGAGCAACGTGTCTGCTATGATCAATAAAACGACAATTATTAAAAGGATACAAAATATTATTACTACAGGAATAAACATCCAATTGCCTCCAGTAAACCTGAACCTGTCTATACCATTCCGCTGAATCCGAGGAATGCCAGTGCAATGATACCGGTGATAATCATGATAATACCAGGACCTTTCAGTCCCTTGGGAACATCACCGACAGTATCTAATTTTTCATATATAGCCGCAACAATGACTATTGCCAGCCAGAAACCTATCGCAGCTCCCAGAGCATAGATAAGGGTCTGGATATAGGAAAACTCCTGCCGAATCATGAAGAGAGAAACAAAAAGAACAGTACAGTTCACTGTAATCAACGGCAGGAATATGCCGAAAGCCGCTTGCAGTGCCGGAAAAAATCGTTCCATGATCATTTCTACCAGTTGGACCGAAGCAGCAATAACAATTATAAATACGATATACTTAATAATTTGGCTGTTAAAGGGAACCAGAAGTAAATGATAAATCGGCCAATTTACGGCTGCGGTCAGAAACACGACAAATGTGACAGCGACGCCCATACCGAAAGCTGTTTTCATGCTTCTGGCTAACGACACAAAAGGACACATGCCGAGAAGATAGGTGAGTGCCACGTTCTGCGTGAAAATCGCAGCAATAAAAATAGTTATTAAAGACATCTCATTCATGCACTATTACCCTTTCCCCGGTGGTTCAATATCTGCGGCTGTTCGTGTAATCCACAGGAAAACACCCAGAAGGAAAAATGCACCGGCCGGCGCAGCCATAACGGACCAACACATCCAGTTGTCAGGCATAATCTGAAATCCGAGTAACGTTCCAAATGCGAGAATCTCGCGGATTATTGCAATGGTTATCAAAGTATAGGTATAACCGATTCCATTAGCGATCGCATCGAGTATGGAGTGATACGTATCATTTTGTACGAAAAACGCCTCGGCTCTACCCATAATAATACAGTTCGTAATAATAAGTCCGACATATGGTCCCAACGCCTCGCTGATAGTCGGCCAAACCGCTTTAAGCACGAGATCGACAATAGTCACTCCTGCTGCAATGGTTATCATATACGTAATAATTCTCACACGTGACGGAATTAATTTTCGTAATATTGAGATAAGAACACCTGCCAACAGGAGAACAAAGACAACCCCCGCGCTCATGGCAATAGCATTCTCAACCTTGTTCGATATCGCCAGCGCGGAGCATATTCCAAGGGTCGCTGAACTAATCGGGTGCTCAGACCAGATACCGTTTTTTATAACCTTATATCCCTTGGCTCCGAAAACTGTTTTTAATATCATTATCTGTCCTCGCTCACAAGAGAGATATATTCTTTTGATTTAGTATTTATCAACTTTTCAAATGCTTTACACGTTAACGTCGCACCGGTGATTCCCTGAACTTCATTCTCCTTTTGGGCTGTTCCCGATGCTAGAATCAATAGTTGGGGTACTATTTTCTTGCCTTTAAATGTTTCCAACATCGTTGGTTCCAATACCCTGTCACCCAGACCAGGGGTCTCGACATGGCTGACAATGGTGATACCTTTGATTGTTTGCAGGTCAGATTCCAGCGCCATAACTCCGGACATCGGTCCCTGTGAGCCTGACCCTGAAATATTAAAAGCTATCTCTCCGGATTTCATGCGGTAGATTGTTTTATCCCCTTTTTCCACGGCGTCTATATTTTCATTGAAAATCGCTTCAATGTCTTGGCCCTCGTATGAAATACCAAATGCACCGAGTATGCTTTTACGCAGTTTTTCAGCCTGATACTTTTCAATATAAGGTTTCGTATATTTATCAACCACAACAAGTGCGGTTGTCCACGCTGACCCCAGGACAAGAACGAAAACAATCATAAATATTTTTTCTTTCATGCCTTCACCTGTCTGTATTGTGTCGTAAAAATAACATGATCAATAAGCGGTGTAAACGCATTCATGATCACGATACTGAACATAACCCCTTCGACATATGAAGAAAAGCTCCTGATGAGTATCGTTAAAAGTCCACATAATATGCCGAAGATATATTTGCCTGTTTTCGTAACAGGAGCGGTGACCGGATCAGTAGCCATGAACATGGCACCAAAGAGCAAACCGCCGCCTAAAATCTGAAAGGACACCGGCGCTACCGCATCACCGTAAACAGCATGACCGATCCAGCCGAGAAGAGCAGTTGCCGCTATATACGAAACCGGGATTCTCCAGTCACTTACTTTTGTAAACATGAGGAAAATACCGCCGACAATTATGCCGATGTGGAATGTCTCGCCAATGCTACCTGCCGTATTACCCCAGAGAAGGTCCAGGTTTGATGCCAGGATATGCTGTGTTTTATAAATCGACATAGGTGTTGCTGAAGTGATCGCGTCGGTAAAGTTATAGTTTAGACCGAGTTTTTGAAAAATCCCAAGAGGATCCATTGGTATTTTAAACTGCGTAGTCATGCTTGCAGGAAATGCGATGGTGATAAAAAGTCGGCCTACCAGTGCCGGGTTGAATATGTTCCTCCCCGTACCGCCAAATACCTCCTTACCGAAAATAACGCCGAACGCCACACCCACTGCAACCATCCACAGTGGTGTTGTTGGAGGCAGCACCATAGGAAAGATGAGACCGGTCACAAAAAAACCTTCGTGGATTTCACCCTTGCGGAAAATGGCAAAAATGACCTCGCATATGCCCCCAACAACATATGACGTGATGATCATAGCCAGAACATAGGGGCCGAAAAAGTATATGGATGCAAGAACACAGGGCAGCATTGCTAGAATAACAACACCCATGTACCTTTTAAGATCGATTGGATCACGTATATGGGGAGCATTTTTGGTCCGATCAGACGGATAGAAAAAAATGAATTCAGCGGTTTCAAAAAGAACACTGAATACGCGAAGCTTACCTTTTTTCTCTTCAAAAAGAGGGCGAAGTTGATCAAAAATATTCAATAACCATTTCATGAGTGCACCTCCTCGGATTGACGCTCCTGAAGAAGTGTCTCTTGTGCTTCAAGGAGTCCCTGTTTAATCTCGATTTTTGACGGGCAGACATGTGTGCAGAGTCCGCACTGCACACATAAGTTCAATCCGATTCTTTCTGCGTCTTCAAGTCGATTTTTAGTAACATATTTATGTATCTGATGTGGCATTATTCCAGCGGGACAGACTGTTTCACAGCAGCAGCATGTGACACAGGGACGCTGCTCACCACGGATCCCGGTGGTATAACGCTCAAAAAATTTCGGGCGCAGGGAACCTAAAAATGCTATGATGAATGCATGTTTTGAAATGCCCGGATTCGCAAAACAGAGAAGTTCCCTTTTAGTGTGTTCAGGAATGAAGGTCAGTGCTATACATTCAACATCAAGACCCATCTGTGTTTCTTCAATAGTTGTTCCGGTTAAGGCTCCACCGTTTACCATGCGTGTTGGTGAGCCGTCTTGATACGATTCAAGTATAGTTTTCAATGAATAGCCCGGTATTGCTTTAATGTGTTCACCTTTTTTTGTTCCCGGTCCGGCGACTGAGATAACGCGGTCAACACAGGGTTTTGATTCGGTTAATGCCTGATCAACAGCCAGAACACTTTCAACACCAAGTGCCCAGACAGCACCTTTTTGTGGGTTTTTGTCAAGGCCAAGGAGTTGTGTACACAGTTTAATATTATCAAACGGGTACTTTTCCGGAACTACAATAAGCTTGATCCATGCATTCTTACCAATGATTCCCCTAATCCGGGAGGTAACCGTTGCATTTTTTGGCATAACCAGATACATCGGTTTATCAGCGGCCATAGAGTGAACATGTTTCAGTCCCTGTTCGAAGTTTGCAAGGTGCTTAATCAGAAGAGTCTCTGCACCCGTAATAAATGGTTCCAGGCGAGAGGTTGATACGATAACTGCCTGGGGTGTTGTATAGGGATCAGGCAGTTTGCCGGTAAATGCATCTGATACAAACTGCCATGCGCCAAGTCTGATCAGTGCGGCGCACTTTTTCCCCGCGTCACCCAGCTCTTTTGCTTTTTCCGGAAGATCGTCATTAACATCGATTTTCTCGTTGGATGCCTTTTGCACATTTTCCAGGATGATGAGGCGACGCTCTTCATCAACGGTCTTTACTGTGCCGGCACGCGGTGCCAAAAGCGGCACAGCATGATTTGCAGGATCATTTGCCAGAACCTGTCCCTGAGTAACTTCTGTCCCATCTTCTACATTTATCTGTGAGAAGTTGAAGCGAGGAGAAAAAAGCGGGAGGTAAAGGGCTTCAGGTTGCGGGAGGTCTTTTATTTCCCCGGAGGGCTTTCCTGTAAGGAATAGGTTGTAACCACCTCGAAATTTCATATACGTATCCGTATAAACCTTATGAAAGAATTTCATAAATCGCGAAATATTTAACGATTTATTTTAAATGGAGAAATAAAATAAATATTATCACACAGTTACTTCAAGCAATAATTCTCCCGGGATAATAATTTATTTCAGCCGGTTCACACCACCGGTTTTGCTTTTTGCTTTTATAATCGCGGAAAGCTCAAGGAGGCTGCTGACAATATGAATATTAGCAACGGCGACATTCTCCGGGACACTGAGATGTGATTCGGCAAAGTTGAGAATACCCCGTATTCCTGCTGCAATAAGCCGATCTGCCACATTCTGGGTATATTCAGCAGGCACCGCAATGATACCGATTTCGATATTTTTTTCTTTTACTACTTTCGGAAGCATAGCCATAGATTTTATTCTGAAACAACCGACCCGCTCCCCGAAAATACGATCACTGGAATCAAAAATGGCACAGATATTAAAGCCAAACTTTAGGAAATCCTTATGCAGTATCATGCCCCGTCCGATATTACCGGCACCGACAATAACAGCTCTTTTTTCATTTTTTATGCCGAGGACAGTAAGGAGCGCCATCTCCAACTCAGTAGTGTTATAACCTTTTTTCGGCTTTCCTGAGAAATGAAGATAGGAGAGATCACCACGGACCGTCTGGCTGGTAATACCAAAACTTTTTGCCATTTCGTGGGAGAAGGTGTAGTTCACCCCTCTTCTCCGCAATCCCTTTACATGAAGAAGGTATTTTGCAAATCGCTGAATGACCGGATGTGGGATTGATTTTGTTTGGGATTCCATATTGGTAACTATTGCGTAATTGGTCTTTCCTTAAATATAAGTATTACCAATTTCGTAAGCGTTAACAGACCGCTGAAATTTTTTGGTCAGGTTTTAAAGTAGGCAAATATTAAAGTATAAAGGGACGGTGGTTTTTTATAGACATCAATACGCCCTTTCGGGGGTTTGTATATGGCCTTCCGGTTGAACTTTTCCAGAGGACACCGGTAGGCCTTTTTTTTGGTTTTTAAAAAACTGTCAAGGTTTATTTTGACTTTTATATATAACATACCTATGTTATATAGTGCAAGCATCTGGTCAACGACCGGCGCATTGACGGATTCAATGGGATAAATTTTAAAAACGGATATGATAACATTGTCGACATCACTACGCCGCACAGATTCGTTCTGTCGGATGAGCAGGAGTAAAGATATGAACTATGGCAAAGCAGTAGAAGAAGTATGGCAGTGGCGTGAAGCCGTCGCAAAAGAAATACAGGCCGTTCCGCGAAACAAACGTGTGAAGTACATCAACGATACAGCCCGTAAAGCCTGCAAACGACTTGGTATCAAGTGCCGCACTGCCGCACCACGCATTAAAACGCCCGTCTGAAATCAGGGCGTTCCTATTTGGGTGTGGAATGAGACTGGGGATAATGCGCTTTTGTCCTGAGCTTTTGGTGAACCTGGATTGAAAACAAAATCCAGGCCACACAATGTTCTTTTAGTTAGTAGGTTTTTATGGGGCACAAGATTCTGTATCTCTTGTCCAGGGCACTTGCGTCAGTTAATCTTTTGCCGGAGAGACTGAACGGCCTTTTTTTATTCTTTTTAAAAACCTGTCAAGAGTTATTTATAATATTTAAACTAACTATATTTCGTTACTATCCGCAAGTGGTTTATTATATTTTTTATATGAATAAAAAAAGAGGTACAAAAAAAGGAACTAAAATAATCGGATCGAACAGGTTTTCTTTTGGCCGTAAGTTAGCAACTATGCGCCGCAAAAAAGGATTCACACAGGTAGAACTTGCGAAAATGTTAAATACAACAGCACGTGTTATTTCATATTATGAAAGGGAGTCAAAGAACCCATCTCTGGAAATGGTTAAGAAAATTGCGGAGGCATTAAAAGCAAAACCAGAAACGCTTCTTGCTATGCCTGATGAAAATAATAATTCGAATGAGATCGAATTTATCGACAGAAGCCTTAGCAAAAAATTTGAACTTGCGCAAAAGCTACCTAATGACGCACGTACACAGCTTAAAAAATTTATCGATACCTTAACTAAGGCAAACAATTTCGAGGAGTGATATGGCTAACATTGTCCCTATTGAAGTTATTACAGAGAAAATATTCGAAATCCGCAGGCAAAAAGTTATGATCGACGCTGATCTTGCCCGTTTATACGGCGTTGCTACAAAAGTTCTCAATCAGGCGGTAAAAAGGAACATCGGGCGCTTCCCAGATGATTTCATGTTTCAGCTCACAAAAGATGAAAAAATTGAACTGGTCACAAATTGTGACCGGTTTAAAAACCTTAAACATTCTTCCGCATTACCAAATGTGTTTACTGAAGGTGGTGTCGCAATGCTTTCAAGTGTTTTAAACTCGGATACAGCTATTCAGATAAATGTGCAGATTGTACGAGCTTTTATACATTTAAAACATATGCTCTCTGACAATGATGCTCTTAGATATGCCATTGAAGGACTTGAAAGACAGGTCAATAAAAATAAACGTGATATCGGAATGGCAATAAATGCAATTCAACAAATATTAAACCCTCCTGAACCTCCAAAACCAAAACGTAAAATCGGATTTGGTCCACCTGAGAAGAAATAAAACGTCCTTCTCTCACACATAGCAAAGGGATCGATCAGGCCGGTGCCGTAAAGGCCGGCACAAAAGAACATGAAAGAATATTATTGTAGTTCCACAGCCCCCAAAAGCGAAATAATATTGTACGCCCTTCCCCCTTTCGAAATCCTCCACAACCTTCTTTTCATTTATTATGGTAGTTTAGTCCGCCCACTCCTCCGCTTGCTGGATTTTTGCCTCATGGTTCCGGGAAAAAACAAATGCAGTTATGGTCGTCGTTGCGGCCAGGTCCAAAGGAGGATTAAGGGCTGGTTGACACCGCATTGTTTTACTTCTTTTGTCTGTCCGTCCTGTCCAGCCAAAATAATCACAATGCTCAGATAGCTTTTTTCCGCTGGGGGATAATTTTATTATATGGTTCGGCATGCTCACCACAAGTCTACCTGCCCGCCCTAAAACGTAGCACCGCTCCAGGACATTTTTAAGGATGTCCTTCCGCTCTTGCAGGTTAGCCCC